>JADZBY010000571.1 GCA_020851855.1 Anaerolineae bacterium | reverse complement strand
GCCGGGACGGTGCAGATGATGACGAGCGCCAGCGCCACGACCACATACACCACCGTGTTCTGCGCCCAGGTGAAGATGATGCCGCGATTGTAGGCGGTCAGCCGGTTCCACGAGTCCACGACGTTCTCAAACGAGCCAAAGGACAGCGGCGAGAGCGTGAGCAGCTCGCTGTGCTTTTTGGTCGGGGCAAGAATGAGCCAGATCAACGGCAAGCCGAAGAACAGGGCCAGGGCGGCCAGCAGCACCGCCCGCAGGATGTAGCTCGTGAGGCTGATCCCGCCGGCCTGGTACTTCCAGCGCTCGTAACGCTGGGCGAACGACCGGCCCGCAGGTTTGGGTGGGTGGGCGACGCCTGTCCCGACCATGGGCAGTTCCTTTTCACTCACGGTCCACGTCCGTCTTGAAGAAGCCTGTGCGGGTGATGATCACGATAGCGGCCACGAGGCTGATGGCGAGCATGATGAACGAGATGACGCCCGACTTGCCAAAGTCGCCCGTGCGCGTGGTGAGAAACGCCGCCCACATGTTGGGCGACCAGTACGGGTCGATGGGCGTGGCCGTGCGCATCGCCGTGCTGAGAATGTACGGCTCGGCGAAAAGCTGAAGGTTGCTGATGGTCAGCGTGATGAGCATGAACCACACGTAGCTCATGATCAGGGGGCGCTTGATGTGGATCGCCATGCGCCAGGGTCCGCAGCCGTCGATCATGCCCGCCTCGATGATCTCGCGGTTGATCCCGGTCAGCGCGCCGTAGAAGATGGCAATCCAGCCGCCCGCGGACGAGAAGAAGCGGACGATGGTGAGGAAGGGAACGAGCGTCTTGTTGGTGATGAGGTTGCTGGCCGTCGTCGCTTCGGGCGCGATGAGCCGAATGATGAAGCCGAAGGGGCTGACGCCCGGATCGAACATGAACACGGCGATGAGCGCCACCGCCGAGAGCGTCACCGCGCCGGGGATGAAGTACACCGTGCGCATGGCGCGGCCCAGCCGGTCATCGACCAGATTCAGGACGAGCGCAATACCCAGCGCGCCTGCGAAGCTAACCGGCATCGACACCGAGGCGAAGCGCAGGATGTTGCCAAAGCTGACCACAAGCTGCGGGTCGGAGAGGACCGCCGTGTAGTTGCTGAACCCGGCAGTCAGGTATTCGGGTTGGAATGCGCCGAACTTCGAGAAACTGAAGACAACGGCCAGAATCATCGGCACGATGCCGAACGTGATGAGCAAGAGAATATATGGGATTCCCAACAGGATAGCCGGGTTGATTCGTAAGCGGAACCCGTTGTCGTTTGCCGAGCGGCCCACGTTTCTGACGGCCATCGTCTTAACCTCAGATTGGTCCTGATCACATGACCACAAGTCTATTCTATGGGGATCGAGAGCGCCCGAAGGACACTCCCGATCCACTGCGCGTGCGTCCACACGTGCGTAAACGATTTAGATCACTCGTCCAGGCCGGTGGTCACCACTTCGTAATGGAGCTTGTTGCCGCCATCCACCATCACCGCCTGGAACTCTTCCAGGGCCTGCGTGTAGGTCAGCTCACCGGAGAAGATGCGAGACTGGATCGGCGACCACAGGCCATCGGCGTTCACCGGGGCCTCGGAGCCGAGCGTCCACATGTGCCCGGCTTCGGCCATCAGCACCTCGGCGGCCTCGGCCCTGTCCGCGTATTGCGTCTTGTTGACGATACTCTCCAGCCATTTCTCGGCGGCAGGCAGGTAGGCCGGGAACGTGCCCTGGTCGACGGTCGCTTCGGTGGTCATGTACACCATGAAGTCGGCCACCGCCTGCGGATTCACGCTGTGGCGCGACAGAATCCACGAGCCGCCGCCCCACCAGAACGTCGAAGGCGCGTCCTGGCCTTCCCATTTGGGCATCGCCGTCACGCCGACCAAGCCCTGCACCGCCGGGTCGGTCTGCTCGAAGTACGCGCCGACGAAGGCATA
The DNA here is from genome assembly GCA_020851855.1 of Anaerolineae bacterium. GTDB lineage: Bacteria > Chloroflexota > Anaerolineae > Aggregatilineales > UBA2796 > JADZBY01. Next base: position 2,598 of record JADZBY010000571.1, on the reverse strand, counting down.
GTCTGCGAACCACGACGAGCTGGGGATGAACAGCCATTTGCCGCTGCGCACCAGATCGGCGGCCTCGCCGGAGAACATGTCCGTGGGCAGCAGCGCCTTGCTGGACACCATCTCATCCATCCAGGCCATCGCCTTGTAGCAGTTCTCGTGCGTGGCGTTGATGCGTACCCGGCCACCGCCCAGGAATTGCTGGTACGGGCAGTGAGTCGAATGCAGCATGTTGAAGAAGATTTTCTCGGTCTGGGCCATCGCGTACTGGTAATCCGGGTGTTCCTGGGCCACCAGTTTGGACTGTTCCAGCATCTCTTCGTAGGTCGTGGGCGGCGTCAAGCCCCATTCTTCGAGCAAGGGCGCGTTGTAATACAGGACGAAGTGCGCAATGTCATTGCGCAGGCAGTAGAGTTTGTCGCCGTCGTAGCAATTGGTGAGCGATCCGGGCGCGAAGCCGGCGATGATCTCCGGATCGACGAACGGCGTGAAGTCTTCGAGAAAGCTGTGGGCCGCGTCATTCATCTGCTGGACGGTCTGCGGACCGGCGAACGAGCCATCCGGCCAGCCGCCGCCGACGTTGTTCCAGAACAGGACTTTGTCCACGATCTCGCCGTAGTTGGTCGTGGTCAATTGGACCAACCGCCCCCGGTCGGGATACAGGTCGATGTACTTGCCGGCGGCTTCTTCGCGTGCGGCGTCAATCCAGATCAGGACCTCGGCGTTCTCGTCGTATGGCCCTTGCGCCTCGATGCGGACAGCGGAGAGCGAGGCCACGAAAACGCATATCAGCAGAATAGCCAGTACTCGTTGGAAAGAAGTCTTGAACACGGTCGATTTCTCCTGTTGTGGCGTGACGTATCTATGCGGCGTCAATCCGGTAGTGGGCGGCTCAAATCCGGCTTCACCTCCTTCGGGCCTTGCGCGGTCCCTTCTGCGGCCTGGATACGCCGCCACGCGGGCAACATGGCCTGCTTGCGGCGTCCCTTGTAGTGCAAGATAGCCTTATCGGGGTAATCGCCCCCCATGTCCTCATCCACGGTCGAAAAGTTGTAGGCAGCGCACGGCAGGAACAGGATGTCGTAGCCGCCAATTCGGTGGGTGAAGCTGTCTTCCCGGTCGAAGTCCACGCCGCGCACCATCTCTCGCAATACGTCCTGGTCGCCGCCCCATTCGGCTGCGGCGCTGAATGCCGAGCGGTACACATCCGTGCAGCGCTTCAGGAAGGACATCCCACGCAGCAGGCGGCGGGCGTGGAAGAGCGTCACGCCCGCGTTGATCGGCCAGTGATCTTCGGGGCGATAGGTGAGCGCGACGTCAAATTCCTCGTCAAAGAGAGCACTCAGATCGCGCTGAATGAGCACGTCCAGGTCGGTGAAGACGACGTGATTGGCCGTCGTCTGCAAGTAGCGCTCCCAAACGACCATCCGGCTCTGCATGAGCTGCTCTGCCCGGATCGTGTAACGCACGACCTGGGCGTCCAGGTGCGAGGGCACGACGGTCTGCTCGTCGGTGAGGATGACGGTGTGGCAGGTGGGCATGACGCGCCGCGCCGAGGCGAGCGACGCTTCCAGGAGATCGAGCGGCTGGTGTACGGTGACGGACGAGAAGGCGTCCTGAATGCGGCGCGCGGTCGCCTCGGCCAGGCTCACGTAGAACGCAGCAACCGTGATTCGGGCGCGGGCAGTTTTTTCGTCAAAGAAGTCGCCCATCACCGGATTCCTCAAGAAGCGTAATCTAGAATGGTTTCACGTGGCCTACCGGCAAGATGGTATGACCACATTCGCCCCTAAAAAGGAGAAATCCCGCGGGGGTTTCTCCTGAGCGCACGCACCAGGGCGCTACGGCTTGCGGTTTGGCTGGCGGCTTGGCGCAAGCAGCGTTTCTTTTTCGGCCACCGAATGAAGCATCGCTTCGACGGAATCCAGGTGTTTGGACATCGCCACACGGGCGGCTTCCGGGTCGTGCGCCCGGAGCGCGTCGAGAATGGCCTGGTGATCGGCAAGGCTGCGCTCCATCAGGCCCGGTATCGGTGTGCTGGTGATGCGGCTGATGCGGCCCAGGCGGCGGATGCTGGCCAGGTACGGGCTGACGAAGATCGGGTTGCGCGCCGATCTCACGATCAGCTCGTGAAATTCCAGGTCCGCGAGCAGGAACGCCGAATAATCCTCGAAATCTGTGAGCCGCGTGTACTCTTCGAGCCTTTCAAGCTCTTCGTCCGTGATGCGCAGCGCGGCGTAGGCGATGATGCCCGTGTCGAGCACGCGGCGCGCTTCAAACAGGTTGTCAAAGGTGGACTCGTTAAGCGAGATGATGTAGTCCAACTGGTCGGTGACCAGCTCGGGATCGTTCGTGGTGACATACGTGCCCGCGCCCTGGCGGCTCTCGATGGCCCCGACCGCCGCCAGCGCCCGAAACGCCTCGCGCAGCGACGCCCGGCTGACCTGCAACATGGCGGCCAGCTCGCGTTCGGGCGGGAGTTTCTCGCCGGGCTTCAGGTGGCGGTCCTTGATCAGCGACAACACCTGGGCGGCGATCTTCTCGGAAAGTGAGTTCTTCTCTATCGCGCTAAATGGATGAGTAGCCATGTGTCATCGTTGCCCGTAGGCT
>JADZBY010000570.1 GCA_020851855.1 Anaerolineae bacterium | reverse complement strand
GCGGCGGGTTCAAAATGGCCATTGCCCTGGTAGGCTACAACCTGGCGACTGGCGTGGGCGGCCCCTGGAGTCTCGAATCTGGACGAAATATCCAGGCTGAAGACGAAGTTGTCCTCGACAAGGAACTCGCGAAAGAAAGTGGCCTCAATCTCGGAGCCGAGGTGGAAATCCTCGGACAGCCCTTTACTGTTGTAGGTCTCTCTCGGGAGACAAGCTCATGGATCGGCAACTACGTATTCGTATCACGAGCGACTGCCGAGGCACTTTTGTCTTTGTCCGGCTCCACGAGCTTCTACGCGCTCCGTTTGCCATCGGGACGTGCCCTTGTGGACGCCGCCAACGCTCTTGAAGCGAATGTCGAGGGGATAAGGGCGGCGGCACCAACCACTTTCGCTGCCAGCGCTCGGCGGTCGGTGGGTTCGGTGCTAGACGCAAGTATCAACGCGTTGCTGGGCATCGCCGTTATCGTCGGCATCGCTGTCATGGGCCTCACGGTATATACAGCCGTGATGGGCCGCATGCGTGAGTACGGCGCTCTAAAGGCAATTGGAAGCAACAACAGGCAGCTGACCTGGCTCGTCTTGCGTGAGGCGCTCTATCGAGCCGTCTTGGGCTTTCTCCTGGGTACCGGACTCTCTTTTGTCGTAGCGTGGATGCTCTCAGCCCTTCTGCCCAGATGGAACGTGCTCATCAGCCCGGCATCTCTCGTGGGTCTGGGAGCGGCGGCGCTGGGCATGACGCTTGCCGCCGTCGTTCTTCCGCTTCGTCGCATCTCAAGGCTGGATCCCGACATCGTATTCAAAGCCTGAGTAGGAGCTATCTATATGTGGAAACTGGCGTGGCGAAATCTGGTCCATGAACGGACGCGGTTGATCATGGGCGTTGCGGGCGTGGCCCTGGCCGTCCTGCTCATCGTGCTCATCAATGGAGTCTTCGTCGGGGCCGAGACGAGCATGGTGAACTACATCGTGCGCCAGCCGGCGCGCCTGTGGCTAATGCAGGCTGGCGTCGAGAACATGCATATGGCCTATTCGATGCTGCCCCCAGGACTTGTTGAGCGAGTGAAGCAGATTCCTGGCGTCCAGGAAGCCGCCGGCGTGCTGTATGTTGCTGCGAACGTGGAGGTCAGTGACACGCTCGTGCCCAGTTACATCTTTGGTGTCGAACCGGGTCAACCTCTGGGTGGTCCCTGGCAGTTGGCAGAAGGCAGGGCAATGCCCGGTTTGACCGAGGCTGTTGTGGATCAGGCCCTTGCCAGGCGCTATGGATTAAGCCTCGGCAACTCTATCAACATCCGAGGCTTCGAGTTGACGATCATTGGTTTGAGTGAAGAGACATTCGGCTTCGGCTCCAATATCGTCTTTGTCAATAAGGTAGCGATGGCACTCGGCATGGGGGTTTCTCCGCAGGCTGCAAGCTACATTCTCATCCGGCCCGCCCCAGACACGGATGCTGTCGAACTGGCGGGCAGACTGCGCAGCGTCATTCCTGAAGCCAACCTGGTGACGCAGGAGGATTCCGCCGCCAGCGACATGAACCTGGCGCGGCAAATGGGCAGTGACGTCATTCGGGTTATGAACATCCTGGCTTTTATCGTCGGCCTACTGGTCATCGGAATATCTGTCTATTCGCTTACGCTGGAGCGAATCCGGGAGTATGGCGTGCTGAAGGCGATCGGCGCGCGTCCCCAGCAGTTGTTCACGGTGGTCATCGCGCAGGCCTACACGTGCGCCGCAATTGGCTTCATCATCGGGCTGATCCTGGCCCTCGGTGCGGCGAGAATGCTGGTTGACCTGACCATGACCTCGGTGCTCATTGCGCCGTCGGATGTGCTTCGGCAGCTTCCGGTTCTTGTCCTGGTGGCGACACTGGCGGCACTCTTGCCGATCGCCCGTGTGTTGCGCCTCGACGCCATGTTGGTCTTTCGCGCTTAACGCCAGAGGAGAGACAACCAATGAACAGCATTCTGCAGTTGCGTCATGTCAGCAAAACGTATGGAGTTGGACGTACAGTTGTCCATGCCGTCACCGATGTATTCCTGGATGTTAGGGCCGGTGAGATCGTGCTCATCATGGGGCCATCCGGAAGTGGCAAGACCACGCTCCTGAGTATGGCTGGGCTGCTACTTCGGCCTACCGAAGGTGCTGTCTTGATTGAGGATCAGGACACAACGAGCATGAAGCAGTCCGAACGAGCCGCCCTACGGTTGCGCACTCTAGGCTTTGTGTTCCAGTCCTACAACCTGCTTGGGTCCCTGACCGCGCGTGAAAATGTCGAGTTGGTCATGAACATGGCCGGCAAGAAGGGCAAAGTTGCCCGCGAGCGCTCACTCGATTTGCTGGCCATGTTGGGCATGCGTGACCGCGCAGATCACCTGCCGGCGGAACTCTCCGGCGGTGAGAAGCAGCGGGTCGCCATCGCACGAGCTATCGCGAATAACCCGGTCCTCATTCTGGCCGACGAGCCGACCGGCAATCTTGACAGCAAGACCGGCCATGACGTGATGGAGCTGTTGTGCTGCGGCATTGGGCGTGACCAGGGGCGTGCCATTGTGATCGTCACACATGATCATAGATTGCGCGCTATTGCTGACCGAGTGCTATGGCTGGAAGATGGTCGGCTCGGTGATGCGAACGGCCACGGCGAAATGCTGGCTCCAGCATTTGTGTCGGCGTTAGGCTAACTCGCGTCCCGCGCCGAAATACTCGCAGATGTCCCGCGTAGTGCGCCTTGTTTCAAGCGCCGAGCGCCACTCGTTGCGGCGCATCAAGAAGCATTGACTCCCGTCGCCGGATCTTGCAGCCGACAGAGAGCGCCTGGGCGGATCTGAACCCGGATCACCGGACGATATACGCCATATTGCTTACTCTCCCGCCCGGTAAACAGCGCTCCGCTTTTCGTGAGGTGGCATTTATCCTTATCTCTAGTGCGTGAAGAACGGGCCATATCATGACGACAGAAGCTGTGAGCTACGAAGAGACCATTGCCCAGGTGATAGCACTCATCAAGGGGGCGCAGCTCGACGTGCTCCGGACCTTTGACCTCAAGTCGGCATGCGCTTGTGGCCCAGACAATGTCTGCCCGCATCACGGCGTAGCGCCGTGTGATTGTCAGCTGACCGTCCTGCTAGTCTATGGCTCGCACGACGGGCCGGTCATGTTAACCGGCCACGCCTGTGATGGACGTATCTGGTTCTCACTGGGAAACACCTCTC
>JADZBY010000569.1 GCA_020851855.1 Anaerolineae bacterium | reverse complement strand
GGGCTGAACGTGGCGCGCGTGGTGGGCCTGCTCTCCGGCCTCTCGGAAGACATCCCGGCCCAGACGGTGAACCGCTTCTGCGCCAGCGGCTTGCAGACCATCGCCACCGCCGCCGAGCGCATCATCGCCGGCGGCGCAGATGCGATCATCGCCGGCGGCGCGGAATCGATGAGCCTTGTGCCCATGACCGGCTTCCGGCTCAGCCCGAACCCGCATATGGCCGAGCATTTCCCCGAAGTGTACATGAGCATGGGCCTGACGGCGGAGCGTGTGGCGCAGGAGTGGAACGTCAGCCGCGACCACCAGGACGAGTTCGCCTACCAGAGCCACATGAAAGCCGCCGCCGCGCAAGACGCCGGCAAATTCCGCGACGAAATCGTGCCCCTGGAGATCGAAAACGTGGAGATCGGCCCGGATGGTGTGCCGGTGCGGGCGCGGACCGTGTTCGACGCCGACGAGCATCTGCGCCGCGATACCACGCTCGAAGCGCTCGCCAAGCTCAAGCCATCGTTCATGGCCCAGGGCGGCACGGTGACGGCGGGCAACTCGTCGCCGCTCAGTGACGGCGCGGCTGCCGTGCTGGTCATGGAGCGCGGCCTGGCCGAATCGCTGGGCCTGAAGCCGCTGGTGCGCTTCGTGGGCTTCGCGGCGGCGGGCGTGCGGCCTGATGTGATGGGCATCGGCCCGATCAAGGCCGTGCCTCGCCTCTTGGACCGGCTCGACATGTCGCTGGACCAGATCGACCTGATCGAGCTGAACGAGGCGTTCGCCGCGCAATCACTGGCCGTCATCCGCACGTTGGAGATGAACCCGGACAAGGTGAACGTGAACGGTGGGGCCATTGCGCTCGGCCATCCGCTCGGCTGCACCGGGGCAAAGCTGACAGTGAGCCTGATGCATGAGATGCGCCGCCGCAACGCGCGCTACGGTTTGGTCACCATGTGCATCGGCGGCGGTCAGGGCGCGGCGGGCCTGTTCGAGAATATGAGCTGAGCAGCGTGTTCGTAGGGACAACGCCTGCGTTGTCCGTTCTGTGACCGACCATCGCCGCACGTGCGCGGACGAGGCAGGCCTCGTCCCTACAAAGAATGCGCCCCGACGAACACTCGCCGGGGCGCTATCGGCGCAGATCCGGGTGAGGTCGCCTGGCTTACTTGCCCAGCGCCTTGTAGCCGGGGCCTTCCTTGAAGAACTGGTAGTTCGGGTCAATGTCGGGCGTCAGGTCCACGATCTTGCCCGGCGCGGCGTACTTTTCACCACGGAACGGCTGGATCTCCTGCCCGTCGGCCAGCTCGTACGCCTGCGGCACTTCCTCTTCGGGGAAGATGGCCTCGTACGGGCACTCCGGGATGCACGCGCCACAGTCGATGCAGGTGTCGGGGTCGATGAAGTACCAGGGCCACTCGTTCTCCGGCATACCGGGCACGATGCACTCGACCGGGCAGACTTCCACGCACGCCCCGTCGCGCAGGCACAGGCTGGTGATAATGTGGGTCATTTTCGAGACGCTCCTCCTCAAGCCATGAGGATACTATCTAAGGGTCCACGCTTGAGACTGTACCATAGCCAGCGGCGCGAGACTGTGACTTTTGATCCATTTTTCTCAAGGTGCACGCGGAGCGATTCATGCCGGTAGACGCCATCAGCCTGGAAGTGTTCAAGAGCCTCTTCGCCTCGATTGCCGAGGAAATGGGCGCAGCGCTGCAACGCTCGGCGCTCAGCCCGAACATCCGCGAGCGGCTCGACTTCAGTTGCGCGGTGTTCGACGCCCAGGCGCGCATGGCAGCCCAGGCGGCGCACATCCCGGTGCACCTGGGCAGCATGCCCGCCTCGGTCAAAGCCGCCGTGGACGCCTTCGAAACGTTCGCGCCGGGCGACGTGATCGTGCTCAATGACCCGTATCGCGGCGGCACGCACCTGCCCGACGTGACGATGATCACGCCGGTGTTCGTGCCCGGACAGCCCACGCCCGCCTTCTTCGTGGCCAGCCGCGCCCACCATGCCGACGTGGGCGGCATGTCGCCCGGCTCGCTGCCGCTCAGCACCGAGCTGTACCAGGAAGGGCTGATCATCCCGCCCGTGAAACTGGTCGAAGGCGGCGCGCGCAACGAGGCGCTGTGGGCCATCATCACCACCAACAGCCGCGCGCCCGAAGAGCGCCTGGGCGACCTGGAAGCGCAGCTTGCCGCGCAGCGCATCGGCGAAGCGCGCCTGTCGGGCATCATTACCGAGCATGGGCTAGCGCACGTCGCGGAGCACGCCGCTGCGCTGATGGACTACTCGCGGCGCATGACCGAGGCGGTCATCGCGGCCATCCCCGACGGCGCGTACACCTTTGCCGACGCGCTCGAAGGCGACGGCCAGACCGAGTTTGACATCCCCATCCGCGTGCTGATCCGCGTCGAGGGCGCACGCATGATCGTCGATTTTGCGGGCAGCGCGCCGCAAGTCGCCGGGAATCTGAACGCTGTCGCCGCCATCGTGCGCTCCGCGACGTGGTACGGCGTCCGGCTGCTGGCGGCGGATGACGTGCCGGTGAATGACGGCTGCTTTCAGCCGGTCGAAGTCGTCGCGCCGGATGGCAGTCTGCTGGGACCGCGTTTCCCGGCGGCGGTGGCGGCGGGCAATACGGAAACCAGCCAGCGCATCGTGGATGCGGTGCTCGGCGCGCTGGCCCAGGCCCTTCCGGACCGCATTCCCGCCGCCAGCCAGGGCACGATGAACAATTTCACCGTGGGCGGGCAGCATGACGGGCGCGCGTTTGTCTATTACGAGACGATTGGCGGCGGGCACGGCGCATCGCCCGGCGGCGACGGCCTGAGCGGGCGGCATTGCCACATGACCAATACGCGCAATACGCCCGTCGAGGCGCTGGAGCCGGTCCTGCCGCTGCGTGTGCTCGAATACGGGCTGCGTGAAGGCTCCGGCGGCGGTGGCGCACACCGGGGCGGCGATGGCATCCGGCGCGTTTATGAATTTCTAAGCCACGCCACGATCACGCTGAACACGGAACGCCGCCGGTTGGCCCCCTACGGCCTACACGGCGGCGAGCCGGGCGCGCTGGGGCGCAATACGCTGGAATCGGACGGCGAGATCAGGGCGCTGGGCGGCAAATTCGTGGGCGTCGTGCAGCCCGGCGACCGGGTAATCATTGAGAGTCCGGGGGGCGGCGGTTGGGGAGCTGCCTCACGCATTGTGCTAGAATCAGGTGTACAACAACCCACCGTCTCTGTGGTGTAGTGTGAAAGGGGAGAGACATGCGTTTGAAGAACGGACTTCTCGTCATGGTCGCCATCCTGCTCGCGCTGGGGGCGTTCAGCGCCCCGGCGGCCACACCCGCCCAGGCGGCTACGGCGGCCATTGGGCGGCTGTGGGCCACGTGCGGCAATTTCTCCGTCGACGTGGCCGTATCGGGCACGGTGAATGACCTGAACAACCAGGACCGCTTCCGCTATTTCGTGGCGGATGGGACCGGGAAGAAGCTGTACGCCGAGGACGCCACGCGCCCGGTGGGCAGCACGCTCGGCTCGCTCGTCGTGAACTTCTCATATGACTACGACGGGGCGGACGGTGCGCCGACGGCCAACCCGATCCGCTTCCTGGTCCAGGACCTTGACGCCGCGGGCAATGTGCTCGGCGTCGTGGCCGAAGCGTCTTTTGACGCGGCGTGCCTTCCGGCGTCCGGCGCGGCCAATCGTACCGGCGACTTCCGCCCGCCGCACTTCCTGAAGGCGAATTTCACCGCCACTACGCCGGTTCTGCAAAGCCCTGGCGGCCAGCAGATCGGCGGCCTGGTGATCGAGGCCGGTAAAGAACAGTACGCCGTATACCGCACCGCGGACGGCAACTGGATTGCCATCGACGTGGGCGGTAACGACCTGGTCTGGGTCGCCCGCAGCGCGGCCAACGTGGACATCACGCGCCTGGGCACGCCGCCCACGCGCATCGACCTGGCCAACCCGGAAGTGCCCACCACGCAGCCCGGCACGCTCGTGCCGCCTTTCGTGACGCCCTTCCCGACCTACGCGCCCGGCACGGTCATCCCCGGCCAGGTGACGGTCGG
>JADZBY010000568.1 GCA_020851855.1 Anaerolineae bacterium | reverse complement strand
TACTTACGCACCAACTGGCTGACCGCCATCTCGCTGGTGATTCCCGCCCTGCGCATTTTCCGCATCTTCCGCGTGTTACGTGTCCTGCGCGCCGCCCGCACCCTGCGCGCGATGAGCTTCATACGGGTCCTGTCGTCCATTAATCGTGGGATGCGGGCGATGGCCAACGCGATGGGCCGGCGAGGGGTGGGTTACGTCGTGGCGTTGACGGCCATCGTCACCTTCGTAGGCGCAGCGGGCATGGCCTATTTCGAGAATCCAGCCGCCGTGCCCAGTTCGGACGCGAGCGGTACAGAATCATCCACCGGCATCCGCAGCTATGGAGAGGCCGTGTGGTGGACGGCGATGATCATGACCACCATGGGATCAGACTATTGGCCCAAGACGGTTGAGGGGCGTATTTTGTGCTTGCTGCTCTCCTTGTATGCGTTATCGGTTTTTGGCTACATCACCGCGACGATTGCCAGTTACTTCATCGGCCAAAATCAGAGCGCGCCCTCTGAGAATAAGGCGAGCCTGAGCGATCTGCGCGACGAACTCGCCGCGTTACGCGCGCAGTTGGCCGTGTTGGCCGAGCGTGCAAAGCAGCCGGGTGAAGGCGGATGATCCCCGAAAGGCCCACAACCGGCGTGGAGTCTCATCCTCTTTATCAGGGCTATCGCATCAAAATCCGCAAGTGAGGCAGACAGCAGGAAAACGCCTCACCCCCTGGCCCCCTCTCCACGCGGGGTACAGCGTAGAGGGGGAATGGCACGGCAGCACGGCAGGTGATCTCCCCTCGCCATGCCGCCGGGGGTCCCCTCGGGGGGTGACGGACATGGCGAGGGGCCGGGGGTGAGGGCGCTTTGATGCATTCGCCCTGCCTCTTTATTACCCGGTGAAGACCTCGCCGGGTTTTTTGCGTATACTCAATGCGGGAGACTTCACCACGATGAATATGGAAACGGCGGCATTCCGCGCCCGTCCCGTTCGCGCCGGGGACGAGAGCGCGGTGCGCGATCTGCGCCTGGAAGGGCTGCGGCTATACCCGACCGCGTTCGGCGCGGACTATGACGAGGCGGCAGCGCGCCCGGATGGATGGTGGCGCGACTGGGTGGCGGAGTACCTGTCTGCGACAGACATGGCCGCCGCCTTCGTGGCCGAATCCGAGGCGGACGGCGCGTTGATCGGCATGTTGACGGTGCGCCGCAACAATTCGGCCAAGACGCGCCACGCCGCGAATGTGTACGCCATGTACGTGCGCGAGGCGTGGCAGGGCAAGGGTGTGGCGTCGCGGCTGCTCGAATCGGCGGCGGAGTGGGCAAAAGCGCACGGCGTGCAGATGCTCAAGCTGTCCGTTGAGGTCGACAACATCCCGGCCATCCGCTGTTACCTGCGCAACGGTTACACGGTGTATGGGGTTGATCCACACGTTCTCATCTACGACAACGCCAATTACGACATGCTGCTGATGGTGCGGCGACTATGACAATACCCGCGACGAACACACAACCACGCGACGCAGCGCCCGCGCCCCATGTGCACACGCCACCCGGCCTGACCAGCGCCGAGGTCGCAGAGCGCGTGGCGCGCGGCGAGGTCAACCAGTACAAAATCCAGGTGGGCCGCACCTACTGGGAGATCGTGCGCGACAACATTTTCAACGTCTTCAACGTCGTGCTGGCCATCCTGGGCGCGGTCATGATCATCTTCCGCGACTACACGAACCTGCTGTTTGCCAGCTTCAGCGTCGTCTTGAACTCGACGGTCGGCCTGATCCAGGAAATCGCCGCCAAGCGCGCCCTGGAACGGCTGGCGGCGATGTCCATCCAGCAGGTGAAAGTCTGGCGTGACGGCAAGCTGGTCACGCTGCCCATCGACGCCATCGTGAAGGACGACGTGATCCCGGTCGAGCCGGGCGACCGCATCGCAGTAGATGGCGAGGTATTGAGCGCCGACGCCCTGGAGATGGACGAGGCGCTTTTGACCGGCGAATCGGACGCCGTGCTCAAAGAAGTAGGCGATACGCTGTGCTCCGGCTCGTTCGTGGTGGCCGGATCGGGCGTGATGCGGGCCACGCACGTCGGCGCAGAGAGCACGGTAAACAAGCTGTCCGCCACGGCAAAAGCCTACCGCCACCCGCTGACGCCCACGCAGAAGCAGATCAACGGCCTGGTGCAGATTGCCGTCGTGGTCATGCTGCTCTTCGGCCCGATGACCGTCATCGCCGGGTACGCCACGCGCCTGCCGACTATCGAAGTCGTGCGCAACGCCGTGGTGCTGGTGACGAGCATGGTCCCGCAAGGGCTGGTGCTCGTGACGACCATCAGCCTGAGCATCGGCGCGCTGATTATCAGCCGCAACCGCACGCTGGTGCAGCGCATCAACGCCGTCGAGTCGATGGCCAACGTGACGACGCTGTGCTTCGACAAAACCGGCACGCTGACGCAGAACATGCTGGCCGTCACGCGCGTGATCCCACTCAACGGCGCGGACGAGGACGCCATCAAGGGCGATTTGCGCCTGTACGTTGGCAGCCTCTCGCACCAGAACAAGACCGCCGCCGCCGTGGCCGGTTATGTCGGGCAGGGCCAGTCTGGCGCACCGAAGGTGAACGAGATTCCCTTCAATTCGGCGCGAAAATGGGGCGCGGTGGCCTTTGCCGAACAGACGCTGGTCATGGGCGCGCCGGAGCGTGTGCTCGACGCGGCCCACAGCGGAGACGCCGTGCGCACCGCCGCCGATCTGGCCGCGCAAGGGCAGCGCGTCCTGGCCTTCTGCCGCGTGCCGGGCGCGCTGGGGGATGGCAGCCTGCCCGCCGAGCGCCAGCCCATCGCCCTGATCGTGATGAGCGACAACGTCCGGCCTGAAATCGGGCAGACCATCGACGCCTTCCGCAAGCTGAACGTGGCGCTCAAGGTCATCTCCGGCGACAACCTCGAAACGGTGACCTCGATTGCCAGCAGCGCCGGGATGGAGATCAGCGGCGGCGTGACGGGCGACCAGTTGGAGCGCATGGATCACGACGACTTCCGGAATGCGGTGGCGGATTCGAGCGTTTTTGCCCGCATTGAGCCGCAGACGAAGCGCAAGATCATCGCGGAACTGCGCGCACAAGGGCAGTACGTGGCCATGGTGGGCGACGGCGTGAACGACGTGCCCGCCCTCAAGGAAGCCAATCTCGCGGTGGCCATGAACGACGGCGCGCAGATCGCCAAGGACGTGGCCGATCTCGTGCTGCTCGACAACTCCATGGCGACGCTGCCGCTGGCTTTCGAGAAGGGTAAGACCATCACCCAGAAGATTTTCGGCACGGTGCGGTTGTTCCTGGTCAAGAACTTCTACACGGTGCTGGCCTTCATCTTCATCGGCTTCATGGCGCTGCCCTTTTCCACAACGCCGATCCTGATCAGCTGGCTGACGTTCGGCATCGTGAACATCCCCGGCGGCCTGATCACCTTCGGCGTGATCCGGCCCGCCTACATGCGCGACTACGCCCACGACGTGCTGCGGTATGTGCTGGCGGCGGTCATCGTGGGCGGCTTGATCATGGCCGGGTTGTACGCCCTGTTGTTCCTGGCGCAGTATGACGTGTTCTACCACGCCGCGCTGACGGAGATCGCGCCGGGCGTGGTCACGCCGGACATGGTGGCGACGGCGCAGGCCGATGCGCGCGCCTATGAACCGGCTCGCGACGTGGCCCGCAGTGCGCTGTTCGTCTTCATGGCTTTGTACGGCACGCTGGTGTTCTGGAATACGATGGGCATCGACGTGTTCCAGCCGAAGACGTTCGCCGCGCGGCCCGGCATGGCCGTGCTGGGCGCGGTGACGCTCCTGATCACGATTCTGCCGCCGTATTTCCTGCCCGATCTGTTCCTGGGCTGGGTCGCGCCGACGCTCGTGTTGTGGCTGCTGACGTTCTTCGCGGCGGCGCTGGGCGCAGTGGCGCTCAAGCTGCTCCTGGAAGACGGGCGGCTGATGGGCATGTTATTGCGCCGCGCGCCGGTCGGGCAAGGGGGGTAAACGCCGGTCCCGAGGCGGCGGCAGTATAATAGAAATAGGCAAGGATGAGGATGGGCGCATGTTGGTGCAGGACATTCTGAAGGAAATCCGTGCTTTGCCTGTCGAGGACCAGAAGCGGCTGATGAAGTTGATGGTCGATCTGCTGGCACAGCCCGTCGAGAAACCAACCAGGCGGCGCAGCCTTCGCGAACTGCGCGGCCTGGGCAAGGAAATCTGGGCGGGTGTTGATGCGCAGGAATACATCGACCGGCAACGCGACGAGTGAGGCTCCGGGATTACACGCCACGACCGCGATGTGAAAGCCTCACATCGCGGTCGTCGTTACATTCAACGTATGTGGTTGTCATTCAATCAGGCGCGGACCTGCTCCGGGTCCTTCCAGCGCCACCACTTCAGCAAGTGCGGGTCGGGGCGCTCGTTCGTGGCGAAATACACGGCGCAACGAAATACGTACAACATGCAGCGGTCGACACGAAAACCCTGGTGCGCACACAACTCCTCGTAGAGCCGCTCCGGGTTCTGGCCCCGCAGCGCGGCAACCGAACGATAGCCCATCGCGTACAGGTCGGCAGCGACGCGCGGCCCGATGCCCGGCACACGTTGAAGGTCTTTCAACGCGGCGCGGCGTTCGGCTTCCGCTTCAACAAACTGTACACCAACCATCCAGGCAACTCCTATCCAAAGGGACGTGGGCCGTGAGGTGGAGACGGAACCGTTGTGGTGTCGCTTGGGAACGTGAACAGTATAGCTCAGTTGTTCGGGGGAGTCAACGAACGTTGGCGGACTCGAACCGTGCCCGCCGCGCGTTGGCGACAGGCACGGTGACGGGGAAAACGCGCCCCGGAATCAGGCGTCGAGCGTGCCAGGTAAGAGCGAGGTTGGAATCGGCGCAGGCCGCTCCACCATGCTCTGCAAGGCGATGTGCGTGCGCCGGTCGGACGCTTCGACCAGGGCGTGCATGGCGTCCAGCACATGATAGGCCAGCGCGCCGCTGGCGCGGTGTGGGCGGCCTGTGCGGATGGCATAGGCCATGTCTGCCGGGCCGATGCCGCGTTGCATGTTCGTCGGGTGGGAGAGCGGCGCTTCGGTCCACGTCTCTGCACTCGCCCGCCGCACGAGCACCGGCCCGTGGAAGGTGTTCGGGTCGGGCACGCTCAGGCTGCCCTCGGAGCCGTAGATTTCGATGCGGGGCAGGTGGTGATCCCACACGTCAAAGCTGGCGACGAATGTCGCCGCCGGACCCGCCGCGAATTGCAGCGCGCCGCTGATGTGTGTGGGCACGCTGACCGGGATGCGCGCGCCGAAGTGCTGGGCGCTGGTCGCGATGCGCTCGCTGAACGACGCTCGCGCAATGCTCGTCACGCTCTCGATGGGGCCGAGCAGCGTCACCAGGGCGGTCAGGTAGTACGGCCCCATGTCGAAGAGCGGCCCCGCCCCCGCCTCGTAGAAGAAGAACGGGTTGGGATGCCACGCTTCCGGGCCGTGCGCGGCAAAGAACGCCGCCACGGCGACCGGCTCCCCGATCCAGCCGTCGTCGATCAGCTTGCGGCACGTCTGCAAACCGCCGCCGAGAAACGTATCCGGCGCGCAGCCGACGCGCAGGCCCTTCGAATCGGCCAGATCGAGCAGCGCCCGTCCGGATTCGCGCTCGATAGCCAGCGGCTTTTCACTGTACACGTGCTTGCCCGCCGCCAGAATGGCCAGACTGACCTCGGCGTGCACTTTGGGCACGGTCAGGTTGATGACCATCTCGATATCCGGGTCGGCCAGGAGCGACTCGACGGTGCACGCGCGTGGAATCTCGTGCTCGGCGGCGCGCGCCGACGCCCGCTCCATGTCCAGGTCGGCGCAGGCGGCCAGATCGAGGATGGGATACATCCGGCAGCCCCTGACGTACTGGGCGAAGATGTTCCCTGCGCCAATGATGCCGACCTTGACGCGCTTCAGGGCGTTATCGGCGGCGGTGATGTCCTTAGTCTGCACGTTTGTTGCCACGGGCCAGCCCTTTCTTCACCAGATAGGCGTAACTCTTGCGCACCGCCTCGGTCATGTCCGTGGCGCAACGATCCAGCTCGACGACGAGCCATTCGGTGTGCCCTTCGCCGGCCTGGATCACGGCGGGCACGTCCACGACGCCCTCGCCCACGGCCACCATCGGCTCGCCGTGCACGCACGGGCCATCTTTGATGTGCAGGAGCGGGGCGCGCGCGCCAAACTCCTTGACGACGGCAGCCGGATCATGGCCCGCCGTCTTCACCCAGTAGGTGTCGATCTCAAAAATCACGTCCGGCGCGCACTGCCGGAGCATGACCTGATAAGGCATCTGGCCTTCGACCGGCTCGAACTCGAAGTGGTGGTTGTGGTAGCCCATCGTCAGCCCGGCGGCTTTCGCGGCGGCGCTGGCCTCGTTGAGCGTGTCGCACAGGCGCTTGATGGCGTCCAGCGAGGCAAAATGGACGTTTGGGTCCATCCACGGGCAGATGAGGTACTTCAGGCCGAGCGCGGCGGCGGCGTCCAGGACGGCGCTGCGCTGGTCGCCCAGCGGCAGGCCACTGTGTGAGGCGACCACCTGCAGGCCGAGCGACTTGAAGAGCGCCGGGGCCTGCGGCGGGATGGCGTCGGGCAGGCCAAACGGCTCGACGCCGGCGTAGCCCATATCGGCCAGTTGGCGGATCACGCCCTCAAAATCCTGGGCGAGCGCCTCGCGTAACGAGTAGAGCTGAACAGCAATTGGGGCAGTCATGGTGATCTTTCTAAAGGAACTGGAGATGAACCATCGGGGCACGAGTCTACCGCAGGCGGTGCGCGGTGCAGGCGGGGGGAAAAGGCCTCACCCCCTGGCCCCCTCTCCACGCGGAGTACCGTGTAGAGAGGGGGAAGCGGCGCGGCAGCGACAGGGCGACATTCTCCCCTCTCCATGCCGCCGGGGTCCCCGACCGGGTCCCCATTGAACGCAAGCGTTCAATGGGTGGTCTGGGGCGGCGGACATGGAGAGGGGCCGGGGGTGAGGCTCTACCTTACGGCCACAGTGTCGGGCCGGTGGCGCGCAGGTTGTCGGCCAGCGCGCCCAGGTCCGGCAGATTCACCGCGCCGTCACGGTTCAGGTCCGTGGACTCGGCGGCGGGCGGCACGGCCTGGCCGTAGCTGGCGGCCAGCTGCACCACGTCCAGCTCGTCGATGGACGGCTCATCCTTCTGGACCAGGTAGCCTGCCACGAGGGTGAGCGGGGCCTTTTCCGTCGCCTGGCCGCCCACGATGGTCAGCGGTCCTTCGGCGGGCAGGTAACCCGGCGCTTCGGCCCGGATGGTGTACGTCCCGGCGGGGATGTCCGCGATGGTGAAGCTGCCATCTTCCGCCGTGACGCCTGCCGCCACGATGCCGCCGTCTGTGCTGAGCACGGTCACGGCGATGCTGTCCGCGTTGCCGTGCGAGCGATCCAGCCGCCCCTGCGCCTGGCCACGCTGGACGATGGTCGCCGTCGCGGTCAGCGTGGGGGCGGGCGTCGCGCTGGGCGACGTGGTGGCGGTGGCGCTGGGCGGCGTGGTAGGAGTCGCGCTCGGTTGGGTCGTCGGCGTCGCGCTCGGCGCAGAGGTCGGCGCAACCTGAGCCACGGTGATCGGGTCCGCCGCGAAAGGCAGCGTGGCGGTGGCGCGGCTCGCGTCGATGATGCTGATCGCGCACGTCAGTGTTGCACTGCCTGGCGCGAGCGCGGTCAGGTCGAACGAGAACAGCACGCCGCTCGCCGTGATCGCGGGATTTGTGCCGGATTGCGACACCGCGTACACCCAGGTGTTGTCCGCCTGGACGCCCGCGTTGACCATGACCGGGTCCGGGCCAAACAGCGCGCCCGTCGTCACCACCTGGCCGGCGACCACGCCCGCCGGGGCGATGCCGCAGCGCGCTTCGAGGGCGCGGATGCCGCCGCCGCCCGCCAGTTGCGGGTTATCGAGCAGCACATCGACGCGGCCTGCGCCGCCCGGCTGAATAGCGCCCGTCGCCAGCACCGCGCGCACCGATGCGCCCTGCTGAGGCGGAAGGCTCGTCGCCGTGGGTGGGACGCTCGTCGGCGGGACGGTGGTTGGCGGGACGGTGGTCGGCGGGACGGTGGTCGGCGGGACGCTCGTCGCCGTGGGCGGGACGGTGGTCGCCGTCGAGCCAGCGGCGCGGAACTCGATCCAGTCGATGTCCAGGAAGCCGGTGCTGTTGGCAAGGCGCAGCGTCTTTGGCCCGGCGGCGAGATAGACGCGCGGCGCGCTAAACTGGGCGAACGTGCCCCAGGCCGCCGTCGTGGGCACGGCGACTGCGCCGCTCACGTCCTGGCCATTGACCAGCAGGCGCACGTTGCGGGCGTTTTCAAACGTGCCGCCGAACAGCACCACGTCATAGTAGCCCGCCTGCGTCACGTTGACGCTGTAGTTCAGCCATTCGCCCGCCTCGAACCAGCCGAGCGCATAACCGCCGTAGGTGCTGGGTTTGAGGTCCACGTCGGTCGCATCGGTGCGGTACACCGCGCCCTCGGCGTTGCCGGGCGTATTGTCTTTGTAAGCGCTGCCGTTCGAGCCGAGGTTGAAGTCTTCGGCCTCGATGCGGCCCGGGATGGGCAGGGGTTGGCCACGATAGGGCGCACCGTCGCCGCTGGATGGCACGGAGCCGGTCGCCGTGGGGGCCGGGCGCGTGCCGGTGGGCGCGATGGGCGTCGCCGTAGGCGGGACGCGCGTTGCGGTGGGCGCGCCTACCTGGCCCGCCGTGCAGGGCGTGTTACTCGGCCCGTAGAAGCACAGGCCATTCGTCTCGTGGCCGCGGCCCTTGAAACCGGTCCAGTTGTAGCCCTGACCCCAGAACCAGAACTTCTGGTTGGCGTCCGCGACGTAATAGGTGTTGTAGTCGTAGCGGTTGTTCGAGGTCCAGAAGGGATCATTGCCGGCGCCGCCCAGGATGCCCGCGAGGGGATTGCCGTCCGAGGCGTATTGCGGCGTGTTCTGGAAGCGGATCGTATTGTGGTGGACGTAATAGTCCCGGCTCGGCCACTGGCTGCGGTACGTCTCATAGATCATGACCACGGCGCGGCCCGAACCGGAGACGGTGAGCGTATTGCCGGTCACGTCGCCGCGCTGCGAGTTGGCGATCAGGATTTCGCCGCCGCCCCACAGGCCGCCGATGCCGTTGCCTTTGCGGTTATTGCGGACTGTGTTGTTGCGGATGATCGTGCCGTTGCTCAGCTCGTCCATGATCCCGCTGCCGTAGTTGTTTTCAACCAGGTTGTTCTCCACGATGGCGTTCTGGTTGTAAACGTCCAGCCACAGGCCGATGCCGACGTTATCATGAACATGATTGTTGCGGATGATCAGGTGATCGTTGGCCGTGCGCGTGCGCGCCACCGTCGTCTTGAAGGTGAGATCGGCCCAGATCGGCTGGTCGGTGAACTTGCTGCCGCCGCCCGCCCAGGTGCGATCCTGGTCGTTCAGGCTCCAGCCATTGCCCGCCAGCTCGTTGCCTTCAAACAGGATGTTCGAGCCGTTGACTTCCAGCCCGACTTCCGAGTTGTTCAGGATTTTGTTGTTGCGGACAATCGCGCCGTCGGCAAAGGCCCAGTTGGCGTTGCCCAGCGAGATGCCGTTGACGTTATTCTGGATGACGTTGTTCTCGATGATCCAGCCCTCGCTGCCTTCAACCGCGCCTTCGGGGCTGATGAAGCCCTTGATCGAGGACTGCGAGGCGTAGCGCTGGATGGTCAGGCCGCGAATGGTGACGTTCTTGATCGGGTTGCGGGAATTTGGCTCGAAAATGCCCTTGAAAGCGAAACGAGTCGAGCCGCCGCCGTCCATCACCGCGCCGGGCTGGCCGATGTATACGTCGCCGCTGCGGGGCCGGATGGACTGGTTCTGGTACGTTCCGGCGGCGAAACAGAAGGTAGCGCCTGCCGGTTGGGCGTTCACGACGTTCTGCAGGTTATCGCCCGGTCGCAGACCCACCGCGTTGGCGGGGCAGACGGTAGATTGCTGATCTGTAACGGCCTGGGCGGGTGATGCGATGAGAAGGGGAAGGCCAGTCACCGCCACAGCCAGCAGAGTGAGCCAGAAGCGGGAACACGCTTTGCGCACAGTCTGCCGTAGGGTGGAGGTAGCAGGTTGGCGTTGCATGAGAACTCCTTGTGACCGCGGACCCAAGCGCCCCAAAATCTGGCTCCATACGGCGTGACGCCCGGAGCGCGTGAGGCTGGGGCCAATGCCATCGCCCGGCGCGCGGAGTGCGGCAGCGCCGCCGTGCTTGCGTTCGGTAGCAAGCGGGACGGCGCACCCGGTCCGGCGGGCGAAGGGCCGGCGGTCGTGCTGTTCTAGGTATCGTCAGTCATGGGTCGCTCCTTATTGCTCGTTGCTCCGAATAACACAGCGCACGAACGTACCAAGCATATTTACAAAGTTCACTTTTTGCATGACGGACAGATGAGAGGGAATTTCGTTTTGACAGTTTTTAGACAGAAGCGACGCCTGATCGGTACACTTCGGTGCGCCCTTGTTATAGATTTGTAATCCGCAGCCCGGCCCTGGCCGTTTTGACTTGCATCCCGCCAACGCCCAAGACGTATTTCATGAATTAATATATGCCTTGTGGCAAGAAGACCTTGCGCGCCTTCCGCTTATCACATCGCCATAACAGGAACGGGGCCTAGCCACATTGGAAAGCTCTCATCTTTTGAACAAATCTCTGACAACTCTGCGGGCTGCCGGGGGAGCGTGCGAGGGCGTGCTCTTCCCAGATTTGGCGCGATGCTGCGGAATCCAATCTGGCGAACCCAGGAATAACGGCGTGCAAGCGCACCTTACAGGCGCTGCAAGGTTATAAAAGAACTCTGAATTTTGTTTTGATGCTCTATTGTAAGCGGTGGGTAAGGTAAAGACCGTAGAGTAACGACGTACCCGAAGCGTACTGGTTGTAACGAGGTGAAGGCGATGCATATGGAATATTCTCTGGCACAGCATCTCCTGCGTGTGTCGACGATGGATTGGGGTCTGAGTACAAACGCAAGAGCAAAAACGCATACCCAGGCCGCGCCTGCGGTTTTGTCGGGGCTGACGCCGCAGCAGCGCGCGATGAAGCGGGCGATGGATATCCTGCTGACGTCGCTGGCGCTGGTGTTTGCGCTGCCGATCATGGCTATCGTCGCGCTGGCCATCAAGCTCGACTCGCCGGGACCGATCCTGTTCAAGCAGCGCCGGGTGGGCGAAGGCGGCAGGCTGTTCTACGTCTACAAGTTCCGCTCGATGGTCGCCAACGCCGAGGCGCTCCAGGCCAAAGTCAATCAGACCGACGAGCACGGCAACGTGATCCACAAGTCGAAGCACGACCCGCGCGTGACGCGCGTCGGGCGTATCATCCGCAAGACGAGCCTGGACGAGCTGCCGCAGCTGTTCAACGTGCTGGAAGGCACGATGAGCCTGGTCGGGCCGCGCCCGGAGTTGCCGTGGCTCGTGGAGCAGTACCAGCCGTGGCAGCGCAAGCGCTTCCTCGTGCCGCAGGGCATCACCGGCTGGTGGCAGGTCAACGGGCGCAGCGAGAAGCCGTGCCATCTGTCTACCGAGCAGGACCTGTGGTACATCGAGCACTACTCGGTGTGGCTGGACATCATCGTCCTGTTGAAGACGATCCCGGC
>JADZBY010000567.1 GCA_020851855.1 Anaerolineae bacterium | reverse complement strand
TTTCGCTCGCCGCCTGTATCACGTTGCCCTCGCCGGCATCCACCGGCTTGGTACGGCCCTGTTCCGGGCCGTCTTCGTCCACAACAACAAGGTTGCGGTCAGTCAGCGTGACCAGGGACGGATCGGCCAGCACGCCGGCGGCCAGCGGATCCCAGAAGTAGTCATAGCCGCCCTGGATCGATTCCTGACGTCCTTCGAGCACCTTGTACACGAACTCCGCTTCGGGCGACGCCTTCGTCTCGCCCAGGCGCTCGAAGAAGTCCATCGTGATCGGCACAAGGTTGGTCGCGTCCAGCCCGATCAGCGTGATCGGTACGCCCGATTCGAAGACGATGCGCGCTGCCGTCGGATCGGCGTAGATGTTCCATTCGGCGGTGGTGTTCGTATCGCTGACCTGCGACCCTTCCACATCCACCGCGCCGCCCATCGCATAGATGCGCTCGATGTTGTCCACCAGCGTCGGCTTGGCCTCGAACGCCGCGGCGATGTTGGTGAACCCGCCCAGCGCCAGCACGGTGATCGGCTGCTCAGACGCCTCGACGGTGGCGGTGAACAGCTCGACAGCATCTTGTTCCGCAGGCTCGCCGCCTTCTGGCAGACCCAGCGCTTCAACCGCCGACATGGTCGTGCGCCATTCCAGCGGGACGCGCACCGCGCCGCCCCGCAGCGGCTCATCCTTCCAGCAGCTCACCGGCACATCGCCGTATTCCGCCAGCGCGACCAGTCCGAGCGCGGCGGCGACTCCCGCGTCACAATCGGCAAAGGCCGCGCCGGTGACGGTGATGGCTTTCACGTCGAAGTCGGGGTTTTTCAGCAAGAACAGGATGGCCATCCAGTCGTCAGAGGCCATATCGGTATCGATGATGAGGGGTGCGGCGGCGGGCGGGGAGTCCTGTGCCTGCACCGTGCCGATGGGCAGGGCCAGTAGAGCGAGCACGACGCACAGGAATGCAGAAAGAAGTCGCTTCCGCATGGCTGCTCTCCTTTTTCTTTCTTTCAACGTGCAGCGTTCGACAGCAGATTGCGCCTTTGGTCGGGAAAGGCCAGCCAGGCCCCCGACCACCCGGATTATAACTCGCGCGGGCGGTGCGCTTCTTGCGCGGCCTGATCTTCGCTGGCGTCGTCGCTGTTCTGCGGCCACACCGCGCGGATATGTGTGCCGTCGCCCGGCGCGCTGGTGATGGTCAGCAGCACGCCGGCAGCCTCGGCCCGTTCCTGCATGATTCTCAGGCCCAGGCTACTGCCGGAGACACGCTGCGGGTCAAAGCCGCGCCCATCGTCCCCGACTTCAAGCTCGATGCTATCCCCGCGCCGCTGGAGCCGCACGAGTGCGCGGGCGGCATCGGCGTGTTTGGCGATGTTGTTGAGCGCTTCCTGCGCGATGCGGTAGAGGCAGATCTTCACATCCGGGGGCGGTGGAAATGTACTCTCCACCTGCACGTCGACCTCAAGCTGCTTCCGGCTCTGGATGGACAGCGCGAGCTGGGGCAAGAGCGTGTCCAGCCCGGCTTCGAGCAGCGCGTTGGGCCGCAGTTCCAGCAGCAGGGTGCGCATCTCGGCCAGCGCGCCGCGCGTCATTTGAACCAGTTGCTTCAAGCGCCCTTCATTCAGGCGCGCGTTGGTCTGCCAGCGCCGCTGTAGCGACTCGGCGATGACGCTCGCCGCGAAAAGGGTCTGGCTGACGGCGTCGTGCAGATCGCGCGCCAGCCGTTCACGCTCTTTCACGGCGGCGAGCGCCTGCGCTTGCTGGTGCAGCCGCACGCTTTGCACGGCGAGCGCGACCTGGTGCGCCAGAAGTTGCAGGCGCTCGACCATGAGCGGCGTGAAGAAACCGGGCCGGCTGCTCGTCAGGCTGACAAAGCCGATGATCTCGCCCTGCAACTGGAAGGGAATGACGGCGTAGCCATGCTGCCATGCGGCGGGGATGAAATGAAGATCACCGGCGAAGGGCTGAATATCGGGCACGACGACGGGCTGGCGCGTCTCCATCATCTGCCGCAGCAGCGGATAATCCTGCCAACGAAAAGGCTCCTGGCGCGGCGGCTGTGCGCTGCGGCCCCGGTATCCCCGGCTGCCCACCGTGCGCGCCGTGCCGCCCAGTTCGAGCAAAATGAGGGCTGCCGAGTCGCATGACACGATGTTGCCCACACCGGTCAGGATGCTGTCGAGCAGCTCTGGCAGATCGAGTGCGCCGATCATTTTCAGGGCCAGATCGCGCAGCGCCTCGGCCAGTATGCGTTGCTCGTGCTCGGCGGTTCGGGCCGCGTGCAGCGCCTCGTTGGCCCTCACCAGTTCCGCCGTCCGTTCCTCGACCAGGACTTCCAGGCGGCGCTGGTACGTGTCCAGTTCCCGTTCGGCTTCTTTGCGACGGGTGATATTGATGCCTAACCCGACGATCTTGTCCAGCGTCCCGTCGGCGCAATACTGGTTGGCCGAGTTGAACTCCAGGACGACGCGCTGCCCGTCCTTCGCGGCCAGCGTCAGCTCGTGCCCGGTCACGTCGCCCGACGCGAAACGCACCGTCAGCGCATCGATCTGCCGCGCCAGGTCGCCGGGGAACAGGATTTCCTGCACCCGACGCCCAAGCAACTCGTCCGACCGGTAGCCGGTGACCTCACTGGCCGCATCGTTCACGTACTCGATAACGCCGTCCGGCGTGAGTTCGAACACCACGGCGGCCATGCGCGCCATCAGCCGGTTATAGCGCGCCTCGGAGCGCTGCAATGCATCCTGCGCCGCAGACAGCAGCAACGGCGCGCCCCGATCCGGGTCAATGACCGCGTCCGCGCCCGATACCGCTTCACGCAGGGCCGCTTCTGCCTCTGCCAGCCGCCGAATGAGGTCGATCACCGAATCATGCGAAGGCGGCGGTTTCGGCGCGTTATCTCCGTCCACCGTCATGATCCTTCCTGGATACCTAATGCGAGCAGGATTTTAGACGTCGCGCTCAGATCACCGGTCATCTGCCAGGATGGCGGCGGCGAGACTTTGATGAGCGCCGGCGTCACCAGGATGTGATCCGCCAGCGCGCGGCGTGGCTCTGCGAGCACGTCAATGATCTCGATCCGGTGTCGGTCCGGGAGATACGTATCGCACAATCGCCGCAGAGTCGTCTGCGCCCGCAGGGAGTTCGGCGCTCCGGCGGCAATGTAGAGGCGGAAGACGATGATGCCGTCTTCGTCCCCAGCAGCGGGCTGGGACACTGTCATGAGTCGTGCTCCATTGCGTCGTCGACGCCGCGGCGCTGGAGCAAGCCGGCGCGGTTGGTCTTCCAGTTGCGCTCACGTTCGGCCTGTTCGCGTTCCAGTTGGTCGAGCGCGGCGCGCTTTGCAGCCAGATCACGCTGGAGCACGTCGAGCCGGAAGGTGGCCTCGGTTTCGGCCATTTGCAGCTCCAATCGCCGCCGCTCCACTTCGTCCCGGATGTGTTGCCGCTCCATCTCGTCGGCCAGCTCACGTTCGTAGCGTAACGTGCCCATGAGAACTTCGCCGCCCGCCAGGTACACGTCCGCCAGCGTGACGCCCTCATCGCTCAGGACCAGTTCGCGCACCTGGTTCGAATGGCCCGTGCCGCGCGATTTCACGATAGTCAGGGCGCGATTGCGCTCGCCGCCGCGCACGACGTAGGACAGGTGAATCCAGGTGTCTGCGATGGTCGATACCTGGATGGTAGTCGCTTCTGCTTCGGCGTTTGCGCTTTCCAACAGGCTGGTGCACACCACGGTGATGCCCTCTGCCTTCGCCAGGCGCAGCAGCCAGAGCGCCATGCGCTGCGCCACGAACTGCTCGCCCGCTTTCACAAACGCCGAGAGTGGGTCAATCACCAGGCAGCGTGGCTTGAGCCTCTTCAACAGTTCACGGACGGCGATCAGGTGCTTGGGCGAGTTGCCGGAAACCGAATCGCCGGAATACAGGTGAAGCAGCCCGGCGTCCATGTACGGCTGGAGATCGATATTCACCGAGCGCAAGTTGCGGACGATTTCCTGGCCGCCTTCATCAAAGCAGGCGTACAGTGTTCGCTCTCCCCGGCGGCAGGCGGCGTCTGCGAATGCGCCGCACAGGGTCGATTTGGCCGTGCCGGGCGCGCCGGTGATGAGCACGCTGTTGCCCCGGTAGTAGCCGCCATTCAGCATGGTGTCCAGGCGCTCGACCCCGGTCGAGACGCGCTCGTCAAGGGCGAGCGGCTCGCGGGCGATGGGGCTGATGCCGACCATCTCGATGCCGGAGCGCCCGATATCCATCGGAAACTCGTTGGGCGTGAAATCGGAGCCGCGATATTTCAGCACGCGCACTTCCCGCATGGCAACCTGCTCGAAGATGCGCTGCTGAAGCTGCACGACGCAGTCGGACGTGAACTGGAGAAACTCGTAAGGCAGCGCATCGTCGCGTGTGAGGCGGCTGGTGATGATGCCCGTCAGGTTGCTGGCGTGTAGCCAGTCGCGCAGGCGGTAGACTTCCTGCCGCTCGGCCATCGGGTCATTGAGCAGGCTCAGCAGGACATCCAGCGAGTCGAAGACGATGCGGCGCGCGCCTATGTCCTCGGCTTTTGCCTTCAACGTGGCCAACATGCCGATCAGGTCAAATTCCCCGGCGCGCATGGTGTCCGGCGAAAGGCGCGCGTCGAGAAAAAAGAGCTTGTCCTGCTCCAGGCGCACCAGGTCCCAGCCGAACGTCGCCGCGTTTTCGACGATCTGCTGTGATTGTTCCTCGAAGGCGACGAAAATGCCCGGTTCTCCCCAGCGCCGTGCGCCATTGACCAGCGTCTGCAGGGCAAATACGGTCTTGCCGCTGCCCGCCGCGCCCAGGATCAGCGTCAACCGGCGCTGGGGCAGGCCGCCGAGCGTGATCTCGTCAAAGCCGTCGATCCCGGTCGGCAATTTCTCGATGCCGTTGGAAGGCGGGGGCGGGGTAGGTGATGACATAGGTTTCTTCCTGACCTGAACAATAGGCAGCGCGCCGGGTTGTGTACGTCTATCGTGCGGGTGGGTCACATCGCGGAGCACATCGGGCGCTCCTGGTAATGTAGAGTATAGCCTGAGGTGAACGCCCGCGCGCGTATCTGGCCCTGCTACCTGCCGCCCTATCCGGCCCAGGCGCGGAGCCGGATCATTTCTCCGTCTTCAACTCGGACGGGCCGCCGTCGAGGGCGGCTTCCAGTGGGAGTCCCTCGCGCAGCCACTCCAGGGCGCGCTCACGGTCGCGGAAGTAGCGCGATATAGCCCGCGCTTTGCGGTAAAGGTGATAAAACGCCCCGGTGCTGTACTCGACGCGCGCACCGATCAGGTTACGCCGGACGAGAAAAGCGATGCGCAGGCTCGACGCGGCGTACTCGCGGCTGATGACCCGCTCGAAAGCGGCGAGTACATGCGGCGTGATGGCCTCGACGTCGCGCATATCCACCAGGGCGCGCAGCCAGGGAGCATGGCGCAGGACCGGGTAGCGCTGTTCGGACAGGCTCAGCCATTGAGCAATCGTGGCGCGTTCGAAGTCGGTGAAGACCAGCTCGAAGAAGTAGGGACCGTATTCAATGGACGAGAACGATGGCCGGTCGGTTGGCATGGTCAGCGTGTCCCGTTAAGGATAGGCGGCGATTGCGGATAATCTGCGGATCGCATTTCTTAAATGGTACAGAGTCCGGCGCTCCATCGCAAGGCGTACATGGGAAATTCACGGGGTCTTTGACAGGCAGGCGCGGTCGGGTCCCGCCCGCCCTGCCAGGGCCATCGCATCAAAACGCCCTCACCCCCAGCCCCTCTCCATGTCCGTCACCCCCAGAGGGGACCCCCGACGGCATGGAGAGGGGAGATCGCTTGCTTTCGTGCTGCGCCATTCCCCCTCTCTACGCGGTACTCCGCGTGGAGAGAGGGCTAGGGGGTGAGGCTACCCCTCAAAAGTACGTAGCACGTAGTCACAAGAGCCATCGCATCAAAACGCCCTCACCCCCAGCC
>JADZBY010000566.1 GCA_020851855.1 Anaerolineae bacterium | reverse complement strand
TAGCGCGGCACGCCCATCTCGGCGGCGTTGTGCACCATGTGGATGTTGATCAGGGCGCTGTTGTGCATGATCTCGCATTCGGCGGAGTGGATGAAGCCCATGCCGCCCATGTCCGCCGCAAGCTGGTACACCTCGTCGAACGCGCCGCCGTTCAGCGTGAGCGCGGCTTTGACGTTCGGCTCTTCGCGCAGGTCGAGCAGCAGGAACTCGTCGGCCTGGGTCGGCGCGAACTCGTGCGCTTTGATGTCCACGCCGCGCACCCAGTAGCCTTCGCGCTTCAGCTTCTTCACGAGATGACCGCCGATAAAGCCGCCGGCTCCGCATACGAGCGCTGTTTTCGTCGTCATGTGTGGGGAACTCCGTAATTCGTTCATGTCCAATAGAGCGGCGATTTTAGTCCGAATGTGGCGTACATCCAAGATGCGGTCCAATGACGGCAGACGAGGCAGGCGTTGTCCGATCCCCACCCCTACATCAGGAACGCGCGGACGAGGCAGGCCTCGTCCCTACGCGATACCGTAGGGACAACGCCTGCGTTGTCCGATCCCCACCCCTACATCAGGTACGAGCGGACGAGGCAGGCCTCGCCCGCCTTTTCCGCCCTTCACGCTTGCGGCGACACTCGTTTCTCGAACAGGAACGTCACGAGGCGCGGCGGCTGGCCATCGTCTTCGGGATGCCACCACTCGCCCAGCCGTTCGAGCGCCAATCCTGCGCCGCGCCCCGCGTCCAGAAAAGCCGAGACGTGGTGCACAAACGCCGGAATCTGGACCTGCTCGTCGCCATGCTGGAAGGTTGCCTTGCTGCCGAGGTACTGCTTGAACGGGTGCAGCTCCGAGAGGAAGAAGCGCCCGCCGCTGCGTAAGGCTCGTGCTGCCTGTTCAAAGACGAAGGGCAGGTCCTCGATGTGTTCCAGCACGAGGTTGCACACGACGAGGTCGGCCCATTCCGCCGTGCAAGGCCAGGGCTGCGTCAGGTCCGCGATAGCGAAGTGGACGTGCTCGGCGGTGGTCAGTTTGGCCCACGCCTGCGTGATCATGCCTGCCGTCAGGTCAAAGGCAATCACGCGCTGGCCGATCTGCGCGAGAAATTCGGTGTTTTTGCCCGTCCCACAGCCAAGTTCGAGGATCGTGGCGGCGCGCTGCCCGGCCAGCGCCTGGCGCGTCACGGTCTGGTCGAGATCGCGGGTCAGGTTGCGGTCCGAATCATAGGTGCGCGCCCAGTGGGTGTACGCCAGACGAATGCTCATCGCTTGCTCCGAGGGAGTTGACTTGAGTCCGACGGGAAAAAGGATACCACAAGCCCTGGCTGGCTCAACTGCCCGGCCCGGCAACCACGCCGCCAATGACAACGTTGAGCCGGTACGTATCGGCCTGGTCGGAGAGCGCAAGCCGCCGCCCGGTGATGAAGTCGTATAGGCCGATTCTGAGCGCGTACGTGCCGGGTGGTGTGTCGGCGGGGATACCTAAACTGAACTCACCGCCTAGGTACAGCTCGTCGCGGTCATCCCAGGCCAGCGTCGGACGTTGCAGTGCACCGGGCGCGCCGTCGGCCTGGGCGATCAGGCGCTCGCCATCCGGCGTGGTCAGGTGCAGGAACACCGAGTAATTGCTGGACGGTGGCCGGAGCATCCGCCAATACGGCCTGAAGCGCAGCGATTCGCCCGGCGCAACGCTATCCCTGTTCCAATCGTAACCTACCAGGGCGATCTCCCCGCCAAACTCCGCCCAAACGGCGTTCTGTGGCGGCGTCATGCGGTAGATACTGACGGTTGGGCCGGCGTGGTCCGGAGCGCCGGGAATGCGCTTGAGAAGAGTCAACTGATCGAGGAATGCGACCATAGCGGGCTGAGTGTAACGCATCGCAAGGTCGGCGTCGCTCACCGCAAAGTAAGTGATGCCCTGCGCGGCGTACTCGGCAGGCATGGACACCGTCGGGTCGTCGGTGAACCACCAATCAAAGGTCTGCACGCCGCCATACCCGCCCCAATTGCGGTTCCACGTCCGCTCCAGGTCGCCCGTCGGGTGCATTAGGATACGGCCATCCGCCGGGATGTTCACGTCGGACCATTGGCGGATCAGGGCGCGCGTATTGGGCAGGCTGAACTGGCGCACATTCTGGAGCGCGCCGGCGATCATCGGCCAGCCGGCGATCACCGCGACGAGCGCCAGCGCCGCCGCCGCTGGGGCGCTTCGCCAATGGGACGGCAAGCGGCGACCCACGTCCGCCAGCGTCAGCGCAATCTGCGCCAGCGCGACGCCCCACAGTGCGCTGAGCGGGAGAGTCAGGGGCAGGACATGGCGCATCTTGTCCAACCAGGCGTTGGTCGCGCTGGCGGACATGATCAGTGTCAGAGTCGAGTAGGGAAGCACAATGAGGATAATGGGCCAAAGCGGCGCGGTGCGCCGCTGTCGACGGCTTGCCAGGTACGCCAGCGCCCCCAGCCCAACGGTGACCGCCCAGATCGGCCAGCCGAGCGGCGCAAGCGCCATGAGGAAGTTATTCAGGTTGCGCGCCGGGCTGAGCGCCATGTTCAGGCCGTCACCGCGAAAACGCTGCGCTTCCTGAATACTGAGGTCAAATGCCCCGTACACGGCGACGAGATACACCGCTGCACCGCCTACTAAGGCGATGCCTGCCAGCGCCCAGGGCAGCGTCCGCCTCGGCTGGCGAAGGACAAGCGCCAGCCCGGCGATAGCCCCAGGCAGCAACGCGGCAATGGCGGTGTATTTGGAGAATACGGCGATCAAGCCGCCGATCAGGCTAACGAGCGTCCAGGCCGGTTGCCGCTTGCGCAGCGCGTCCACCGCTGCCGACAGCGCGATGGCCGCGCCGAGGTAAACAAACGGATCGGAGATGGCATAGTTGTTGTTCTCCACGACCAGCGGCGCAAGACCCCACACCAGCCCAGCAAACCAGCCCGCGACCGGCCCGCCAAGCTGCCAGCCCAGCCGTATGACGATCAGCGTCGTGGCGATGCCCACCAGCGCTGCGAGCAGACGCAGCGCATACGAATAATCCGCCGCGCCAAGCCACGGTTTGGTAGACACAGCCTCGACCAACCGCTGCACGCCGATATTCACCTCAACGTAGAGCGGCGGATAGCCGTCCATGAGCCGGGCCATGAACGCATCCGTTTCCAGGCCGCGCCAGATACGCGCCAGGATATACGTGTTCGGCTCGTCGTTGTGGTCGATATACGGCAGGTAGCGATCAAAGGTGAGCAGTCGCGCGGCGCTGGCAGCCAGAATGAGCGCGAGGAATGCGGCAACGATGTACCGTCGTGTGGTCAGGCGAGACATAAACGGAAGGTTCTCGGTCCAGATTCGTGTCAAACGGCCAAGCGGCGCTGTGTGCTCAATCGCCCAGCGCCGGGCGCTCCGGCGTGAGTATAGCGGATGTGTACCGCCCACCCGCGTACTTTTCGAGCAGCGCGCGCATCTCATCCACCGCACGCGGGACCTCGGCCCGGCCTTCCGGGTGCAGCGCCTCGATGGTCACCAGGATGTCACGGGTATCGAGCCGCGCCGCGCCCTCGTCGCTCTGCCGCCAGCACCAGCGCCGGGCGAATACACGCCGCCGGGTGTCAGTGAACACGACTTCGCCGGGCGCAGGTGGGTCCGTCTCGCCCTCGTGCAGCGTCAGATACGGCTCATCCCCGGCGGCGCG
The DNA here is from genome assembly GCA_020851855.1 of Anaerolineae bacterium. Taxonomy (GTDB): domain Bacteria; phylum Chloroflexota; class Anaerolineae; order Aggregatilineales; family UBA2796; genus JADZBY01. Next base: position 9,503 of record JADZBY010000566.1, on the reverse strand, counting down.
GTGCACGCGCAACGCGCCCTCAATCGCCGCCCGGTTGAACACGGCGACGGGCACGGCGTAGCGGATGCTGATCAGGTTGCCGATGTCCACCAGCGTATTAATCGCCGGGATGTCGCCCTGTTTGCTCAGCCGCCGCAACAGCGCCTCGGACGCGCTGCGGTATTTCGTCGGATCAACGCCGAACGAGCGAAAAGCGCGCCGCCACGCTGCCAGCGCGGGCAATTCGCTCAGCGGCGTGCTCCCGATGCGCGCCAGGACGGCGGCCTGTTCGGCGCGGTAGTCTTCGCGCAGCGCATCCGGCGTCGGGGCGTTACGCAAGCCACTGCCCACGATCAGGCCGCCGGTCAGGCTGGGATAGGCGGCAGTTATCTCTGGCGTGTACGCGAAGATGGGCGCACTCACTGGCGCGCTTCCCATTCCTTCATGACCGCCTGGAGCAGATCGCGCACATCGGCGTCGACCACGTCGCTGATGGCGGTGTAATAGTGCCCGTCTACCTCGATGCGCAGCCCGCCGTCGTGCGCCTGCCGGATGTGGATGCTGCGCGTGACGTACTTCGGATCGGCGGCGAGCTTGAATTGCAGAAATTCCTCGACCGCTTCGGCCACTCCGCGCACCGTCTCCGCCGGGCCTTCCGGTTTCGGCACGCGCCGGAACAACCCGGCGGGCTTGATCGGCTCGTTCTCCACGCCCGTGCGCACCTTTAGGCTGCCCGGCACACCCGATGCGGCCATCGCCTGGGCAACGGGCGGCAGGGTGTTGGTATCGCGCAGGCCGACGGGCGCTTCGGGCAGCACGCTGAGCTGGCTGGCCAGCGCGGTCAGGTCACGCACAATGGTGGTGAAGCGCCGGAGCAACTCCGGGTTCTGGAACTCATCGGCGCTGCGCAGGTAACGGTCCCCGATGCGAATGATCAGCGCCCCGTCGCTCAGGTCGCGGAAGATGCGCATCACTTCGACGGCGTCGGACAGGTCGGCGGGCAGCGACGGTCCAGGATCGGTGGCCATCTCGGCTTCCTCTCTCGCCACGGGCGTGTACTCTGCGGCGTCTTCTTCTTCGTAGTCGTCCTGAGCGGGCGCGTCAGGCGGCGCAACAGGCATGGCCCCGGCGGATGGCGCAGCCATGCTGGCTACGGCAGCGGCGGGCGCTCCCGGCGCGGCCATCAGCAGCAACGCCAGGTCCGGTTCGGGCAGGGCCGCGCCGCCGGGCGCTTCAGAGGCCGAGCCAGCGCCCGACAGGCGGCCCAACCGCGAGCGTGCCGCCCCAGCCGACGCTGAATCGGGCACAGGGGCGCTCTTCGCCACGTTCATGGCCGGCGTGTCCAAGCCCAGCGCTGCGTTCTTGGCCTCGCGGGCCTTGCGCCGCCGTTCCGCCGCGCGGCGGAAGATGAAGACCATGGCGACGATGTACAGCGCGCCGAAGACGATGGGAGCCAGGATAATCTGGAGTGGAATCTGGGAGAGAAAGTCGAGATCGCCTGAGCCGCCCATGATGCGTGTGCTCCTTCCTGGGCTGTTCGGTCAGCCGGGATCCGCCTGGCACGTCGGGCAGAAGTGCGTGCCGCGCTGCCCGACACGGATAGTCATGATCGGACCGCCGCACACCGGGCAGGGCAGGTCCTTCGTCTCGCGGGTGCGGTAGGCGCGGAAATGCTCCTGGGCCGCGCCGCGCTCGCCATCCGGTTTGCGATACCAGCCAATCGACGCGCCCTCATAGCCCAGCCCGGCGTACAGCGCTTGGCGAATGGCGGTGTACAGCCGGGCGATTTCCTCGTCCGTCAGGCTGGACGCCGTACGCAGCGGGTGCAGCCGGGCGATGTGCAGCGCCTCGTCGGCGTAGATGTTGCCGATGCCCGCCACAAAGGATTGGTCGAGCAGCAGGCTCTTCAAGCGCCCGGCCCGTCGTTTGAGGAGCGCGCGGAACATCTCCGGCGTGAAAGCGTCGTCAAGCGGCTCCGGGCCGAGCCTGGGCAGCAATTCGCCCGCGTCGCGCGCCACGTATACCCGCCCGAAGCGCCGCGAATCCGAAAAACGCAACTCCGTCCTGTCGTCGAGCGGAAACGCCACGCGCAGCCAGCGGTCAAAGGGGTTCGACGCGCCTTCGGGCACGACGTACAGGTGTCCGGTCATCTTCAGGTGCACGATGAGCGTGTCGGGTTCCAGCTGGAAGAGCAGGTACTTGGCCCGGCGGGCGATGGCCCGGATCGGCTGCCCGGCAATGCGCGCCGAGAGCGCATCCGCGTCCAGGTTGCACATGCGGCCCGGCGCTGCAGGGAAGACCGCGCGCTGAATGACGCGGCCCACGGTGACGGGGCGCAGGCCCCGAACGACAGTTTCGACTTCTGGTAGTTCTGGCATGGTCAGTCACAGTGATCCTAGCATCCTGATTCTACATATCCCGGCCTGCTTTTGCGCATTTTGTGAAAACTCTCATACACCCTGGAACACTTCCGCACGTTCGGCCCGTCGCAACTTCCAACCCAGGCGGATCGCACAAGGCCTGCCACGTGAGCCGAGCAAATGCTTGCAGTTCTTCAATAAATCGAGTATGCTTTTCGTTAGAATTTGGATGCGAAATCCGTTAAGAATACGTGTGCGATGGCCAATGACAAGTCGATGGGCGGGTCGGGCGCGGGGCCGATCCGCACGGTCGCCGGTTTCGGCGGCTGGCTCAAAGAGAAAATCCTGGGGCGTACGCCGCAGTCGGGCGCACGCGCGCCCTTGCCGCCGCGCGCCTATGACGTGCGCAAACAGCAGCGCCCCAACACGCTCACGGCGGCGGAATGGGAGCGCGCGCTTGACTACTGGGGACATTGCTGCGCTATCTGCGGACGGCCCCGCGGGCTGTGGCACACGTTGGCGCAGGATCACTGGATTCCGCTGACCCACGACGACTGCCCCGGCACGGTCGCCTCGAACATCCTGCCGCTGTGCCACGGCGAAGGCGGCTGCAACAACAGCAAGGGAAAAAAAGAGCCGGTCGCGTGGCTGACCTCGCGGCTGGGCAAGGCGCGCGCCCGGCAGAAGTTGCAGGAAATCAACGCTTATTTTGCCGCCGTGCGCCCGCTCGAAGTGCGCCGCCTGGGCTGCCCACGCTGCGGCGCGCCCGTTGATCTTGAGCGCAAGGCCGACCTGTGGACGTGCGCCGGGTGTAGCCTGGAGTGGGACTCGGCCACCGCCGCGACCATGCCGCAGTGCCCAACCTGCGAGTGCTGGATGTTGGAGACGCGCAAGGGCTACCGCTGCCCACGCTGCGATGTGGAATGGACTCGCGCTGCCGCGCCCGGCCTGGAATGGTGCCCCGGCTGCAAGCGCGGAGTCTTGTATGCCGTGGTCAGCGCGGGCGAGGGCGATGATGAAACGGAACACTGGTGGCGCTGCCCGGTCTGCCAACGCGAATGGGTGGAAGAAGACGAGCGCTAGCCCTCGCGCTGAAGGATTCTTACAAGAGAACCGATCGTTGCGCCCCGACCTGAAGGTCCAGGCTGAAACGACGAAGCCCTGCGGGCTGAAGGCCTGCGCCAGCCCGTCAGGGCCTTGTTGACTCGGCCCATTCGCTTCAGCGCCGGGCGCGCCATACGATCCGCCTTGATTTGAGAGCGTTCACCACGACCTCGTAGGTTTAGCCTCGTATTCAAGCATGGGGCGGCTCCGGTCAATGCCGATGCGATGGCCCCGGCCTCACCCGTTATGCGCATTCCGAGCCGCTGCGCTATAGTTCCTGCATGGGGATGATCTCATCCTCAGCCGGCTGTTGTATTTCAGAGTGAAAGGATACTTATGCTATGCTCGACCTTCGACGCCGATTGTCGCGTCTCTTGCTGGCTTCCGTGCTGATCAGCATGACCCTCACCGGACTCACGGATACCTTCCCCGCCCAGGCGCAGGGCGGCCAACCCGACAAAGTCGTCATTCCCGGCACGATTCAAAGCGTCCTGGGCTGCCCCGGCGACTGGCAGCCAGAATGTGAGAACACCGCCCTGGTCTATGACCCGACGGCGAACGTGTGGCATAACACCTTCACCCTTCCGGCGGGCGAGTACGTGTACAAAGTTGCCCTGAACGGCACATGGGCGGAGAACTATGGCCAGAATGCCCGCCGCGACGGGCCGGACATCGCCCTGAGCGTGCCCGAAGAGCAGGCCGTTACCTTCCTGTGGAGCCGCGAGACGAATTTCGTCACGGACAGCATCAACAGCCAAATCGTGAGCGTGATCGGCACTTTCCAGGACGAGGTCGGCTGCGCCCAGGACTGGGACGCCGCGTGCCTGACCGGTTGGATGCAGGACCCCGACGGCGACGGCAAGTACATGACGACCATGACGAACATCCCGCCGGGCGACTACGAGGCGAAGATCGCGCTGGACCGGAGCGATGCGGGCGCATTGGGCGCGGACGGCCAGCCCGACGGCCCGAACTTCACGTTCACCGTTTCCGAAGCGGGCCAGGAAATCTACTTCGAGTGGGACAGCGCCGCCAACACGGTGCTACTGAGCACCGAAGGCGCGCCGAAGGGCAATATCAAGCAGGCCGCTGCGCACTTCGTGACGCGCGATACGCTGGTCTGGCAGCCCAACGTGCCCGACCCGGAACGGGCGCGTTACGCCCTGTACGTTGATCCGACCGCGGCGATGACCCTCACCCCGCGCGGCGTGGTGGGCGGCGAGAGCATCCCCTTGACGCGGCGTGCGGCGGGCGTGCACGCCACCATTGTGCGCCGCTTCCCGCACCTGCGTGAGTACACCGCCCTGCTGCTGCCCGACGAGGCGCTCGCGCGCGTGCCGGACATCCTGCGCGGGCAGATGATCTTGGTCGCCGCCGACGCCGAGGGCAAATTGCAGGATGCAACCAGCATCCAAATTCCCGGCGTGCTAGATGACTTGTACGCCTACGATGGCGCGCTCGGCGTGGTGTATCAGGACGGCGCGCCCAGCCTGAAGCTGTGGGCGCCAACAGCCCTCTCCGTGACGCTCCACCTCTTTGAGGACGCCGATCCGGCGGCGACCGAATCACAGACCGTGCCCATGGCCCGCGACGACGCGACCGGCGTCTGGACGGCGGACGGCGCGGCGGATTGGACCGGCAAATACTATCTGTACGAAGTCGAAGTCTACGCGCCGAGCACGGGCAGGATCGAGCGCAACCTCGTCACCGATCCGTACTCGGTCAGCCTATCGATGAACAGCCAGCGCAGCCAGATCATCGACCTGAACGACCCGGCGTGGAAGCCGGACGGCTGGGAAACGACGCTCACGCCGCCGCTCGACGCGCCGGAAGACATCACCATCTACGAGCTGCACATCCGCGACTTCAGCGCCTATGACCAGACCGTGCCCGAAGACCTGCGCGGCGCGTACCGGGCGTTCACCGTCGAAGACTCGGACGGCATGAAGCACCTGCGTGGGCTGGCCGAGGCGGGCCTGAGCCACGTTCAGCTTCTGCCCTTCTTCGACTACGCCACGGTGAACGAGGACAAATCCGCGTGGCAGACGCCCGACCCGGCAGAACTGGCCACGCTGCCGCCCGATTCGCCCGACCAACAGGCAATGGTCGATGCGACGCGCGAGACGGACCCGTTCAACTGGGGCTATGACCCGTACCACTACAATACGCCGGAAGGCAGTTACGCCACCGATGCGAACGGCGGGGCGCGCATCCGCGAAACGCGCGAGATGGTCCAGGCGTTGCACGAGAGCGGGCTGCGCGTGATCATGGACGTGGTCTACAACCACACGACGGCCAGCGGGCAGGGCGAAAAATCGGTGCTAGACCGTATCGTGCCGGGTTACTATCACCGCCTGAACGCCGTCGGCGAGGTGGAGCGCAGCACGTGTTGCGAAAACACGGCCACCGAGCACGTGATGATGGAAAAGCTCATGGTCGACTCGGTGCTGCTCTGGGCGCGCCACTACAAAATCGACGGCTTCCGCTTTGACCTGATGGGCCACCACCTGCGCGACAACATCCAAGCGGTGCGCGAGGCGCTGGACAACCTGACGCTCGAAGCGGACGGCGTCGACGGCGCGTCGATCTACATCCTGGGTGAAGGCTGGGACTTTGGCGAGGTGGCGGGCAACGCGCGCGGGCGCAATGCCACGCAGATCAACATGGCCGGGACGGGCGTTGGCACGTTCAATGACCGCTTACGCGACTCGGCGCGCGGCGGCAGCCCATTCGGCGGCCAGCAAGAACAGGGCTTCGTCACGGGCCTGCTCACCGACCCGAACGCCACCGATCAGGGCGACCCGGACGCCCAGCGCGACCGGCTGCTGCTCTTCGCGGATCGCATCCGCGTGGGGCTGGCGGGCAATCTGGCCGCGTACACCTTCGCCGGGCAGCGCGGCGACGATGTGACCGGCGACCGGGTGGACTACAACGGCGCTCCGGCGGGCTATACGAAAGACCCGCAGGAAAATATCGTGTACATCGAGGCGCACGACAACGAGACGTTCTTTGACATGATCCAGTACAAAGCGCCCGTGGAAACGAGCATGGCCGACCGGGTGCGGATGCAAAGTATGGGCCTGAGCATCGTGGCGCTGAGCCAGGGCGTGCCGTTCTTCCACGCCGGGATGGACATGCTGCGCTCGAAGTCCTTCGACCGCGACAGCTACGACCACGGCGACTGGTTCAACGCCCTGCACTTCGATTACACCGACAACGGCTGGGGCCACGGCCTGCCTATGGCCGACAAGAACGAGACGATGTGGCCGATCATGGGGCCGCTGCTGGCCAACCCGGCGCTCGACCCGGCGCAAGGGGATATCGAGCACAGCGTCGCGCTGTTCAAAGAATGGCTGCAAGTCCGGTACAGCACGCCGCTGTTCCGGCTGCGCACGGCGGATGAGGTGCTGGCGCGGGTGAAATTCCACAACACCGGGCCGGATCAGACGCCGGGCGTGATCGTGATGAGCATCGACGGGCGCGACAACGCGGAGTTGAGCCAGCCGTACGGCATGGTGGTGGTCGTCTTCAACGCCAGCGCCGAGGCCGTGGAGATGCCCGCGCCGGCGATGTCCGGGCTGGCGCTGGCGCTGCACCCGGTCCAGGCCGAATCCGTCGATCCGGTGGTGCGCGGGGCGTCGTGGAATGCCGAGTCGGGCACGTTCAGCGTCCCGGCGCGCACCACCGCTGTGTTCGTTCTGGAGAGCGGACAATAATCGCCGCGATGTGAGGTGCGGGCGCGTCGCGACGCGCCCCTACCGATACCCGCAAACCAGCAGCCCTTCTTGTAGGGGCGGTTCGCGAGCCGCCCGCCAGCCAATCCGACATACGAAGGGCGGACGCGGCAGGACGCGTCCGCCCCTGTTCGCCCACATCTGCCTGAACCGTGCGCCGGTTACAGCCCCGCCTCAGAGCGGAGCACGTCGGCCTTGTCGGTGCGTTCCCACGCGACGTTCAGGTCATCGCGGCCAAAGTGCCCGTACGCCGCCACACTCTGGAAGATCGGCTTGCGCAGGTCCAGGTCGCGGATGATGGCCGCCGGGCGAAGGTCGAAGTGCTTGCGGATCAGGCGCTCGATCTGCTCGTCGGGGATGCGGCCCGTGCCGAACGTCTCCACCGCGAGCGAGAGCGGGTGCGCCACGCCGATGGCATACGACACCTGAAGCTCAAAGCGGTCGGCCAGACCCGCCGCCACGACGTTCTTGGCTACGTAACGCGCCATATACGCCGCCGAGCGGTCTACTTTCGTCGCGTCCTTGCCGGAGAAGGCGCCGCCGCCGTGCCGCGCCACGCCGCCGTAGGTGTCCACGATGATCTTGCGCCCGGTCAGGCCCGCATCGCCCAGCGGCCCGCCCGTCACAAAGCGCCCGGTCGGGTTTACGAACACCTTCGTCTTGCCGTCCATCAGTTCGCTGGGAATGATGGGCTGGATGATGCACTCGATGACGGCCTCACGAATCTGCTCCTGCGTGATTTCCGGCGCGTGTTGCGTGGAGATGAGCACCGTATCGACGCGCTTGGGCTTGCCATACTCGTATTCGACCGTGACCTGGCTTTTGCCATCGGGCCGCAGCCAGGGCAGCACGCCGTTCTTGCGGCTGACGGAGAGTTGGCGGGCCAGCTTGTGCGCCAGCGAGATGGACAGCGGCATGAGTTCGGGCGTTTCGTTGCAGGCGAAGCCGATCATCATGCCCTGGTCGCCCGCGCCGATGTTGTCGATCTCGTCATCGGACAGCTCGCGCGCTTCGAGGGCTTTGTCAACGCCCTGGGCGATGTCGCCGGACTGCTCTTTGATGGACACCAGCACGCCGCACGTGTCCGCGTCAAAGCCGAACTTGCCGCGCGTGTAGCCGATGCCGCGCACCACGTCGCGGGCGATGGTTGGGATGTCCACGTAGGCCGAGGTGGTGATCTCACCGATGCACACGATCAGTCCGGTGGTGGTGGCCGTCTCGCAGGCGACGCGCGCCATCGGGTCTTTGGCGAGCAGCGCATCCAGCACGGCATCTGATATCTGGTCGCACATCTTGTCGGGGTGGCCCTCGGTGACGGACTCCGAGGTGTAGAAGAACTGGGGAGCGCGCATGAAAGTGATGTTGCTGGTCACGGAACCGAATCTCCTTGCGAATGGGTCGCTACAGTGAGCCACTGGACACAGGCCAACGATAGCCGCCGCGAACGGGGCCACACGCTCAAACTCAGACCAGGGCAGGGACGGATCGCGTCCAGAACACCGGAACGTGCGTTGTCCACGAAGGGAGATAGGGCCGGGGCGCTGCTCTCATCTTCCAGAAAACGCTCTGCCGGATTTGGCACCTTCCCGATGCTTCGGGGGTTGCCGCGGTTTCGTTGGGCCGGTCCCTCCACCGCTCTGGATGAGTTTTGAGACGGAACTCAATTAAGCGCGACATGATAGCACCGGGCGCGAGTCGTGTCAATTGTGGGGCAGATTCCGGAGATTCTTCGGACGCTTCGCCCGCAACGCCGCCACGAGCGCCGCGTCGGTCTGCTCCACGAGGCGCGCCCAGTCGAAACGCTCCAGCCCGGCAGCCGTGCCCGCCGCCAACCGCGACTGGGTATCGCCCTCGAACGCCCGCCGCAACACCGCCGCCAGCGCCGCCGGATCGGGGTGGGCGGCCAGCAGCCCGTTCACGCCGTCCCGCACCACTTCCGGGTTGCCGCCGCGCGCGCTGGCAATGACCGGCGTCCCGGCGACCAGCGCTTCGAGTAGCGTGTGCGACAGACCCTCGTAGCCGGAATACAGCGCCAGATAGTCCGCCGCGCGCAGCAGCACATCCATGCGCTCGTGCGGGACCTTGCCAAGAAACTCGACCCGCGCCGCGACGCCCCGCTCCGCCGCTCGCAATTTGAGCGCGCCGAACTCCGGCCCGTCGCCCGCCACGATTAGCCGCACGTCGGGCAGGCTCGCCAGTGCGTCGATCAGGGCGTCCACGCCCTTCCAGGCGGTGAGCCGCGCGGCGGTGAGCAGGTAGCGCCCGCCGGGCTGCCAGCCGAGCCGGGCGCGGGCCTCGGCGCGGCTCGGCGTTGAGCCATCCGGCG
>JADZBY010000565.1 GCA_020851855.1 Anaerolineae bacterium | reverse complement strand
GCTCTCCCCGGTTTCGTCGCCCTGGCTTTCGCCCACCACCGCCGCCAGCGCCTCGGCCAGCGTCGCTGCTTCCGGGCGCGGCTGGGCCAAAATGACCAGTTGCGGGCCGTTGGCGAAGCCGCTGCCGTCCGCATACGGGCCGTGGTCCGGGTCGCCGTCGCGGAATACCTGCGCGCTGGAACTCATGCTCTCCGCCATCCAGCCCGATGGCAAGGTCAGGCGCACGCTGCCCGGCGCAAACGTCGCCTCGTCGCCCGGCTCCGGCGCTTGATACTGGCCCGGACGGAGCAGCGCCGCCGATTCCAGGATGGCGCTGAAGCTCGGCGCGAACTCGGCCCAGTCGCCGAGCGGCGCAACCGCCAGCAGCGCGCCGTAACGGCCATCGGGCAGCATGAAGGCCACCGTCTGCCCGGCGAGGCCCGTCTCCCCGTCGAGGATGTCTGCATATCCGGCGTCCAACCCGGCGACCGTCGTCTCGCCGCTGGCCGTCACCGCCACCGTTTTGCCCGGCGCGACGGTGACGCTTGCGGCGATCTGGGTGAACGAGGCGTCTTTGGGCAAATTCAGGTCGCGCACCGGGTCTACGATGCGCAGGGCGAGCACCGGGCCGTGCAGCGCGCTGTCCGGGCCGACCGCGCCAGGCGTGGCGAGCAGGACTTGTCCGGCGGTGAACTGCGGCGTATCCCAGCCGGAAGGGTAGGCCAAACGCAGGCCGGCGTCCCAATAATCGACGCGCTCGGTCAGCGCCGGGCCGCCGGATGGCGTGCGCGCCGGTTCCTGGGCGTGGGCCGGAGCGTGCACTGTCCCTGCAAGGAGTCCGAGCAGCAGGGCAAGGATTGGAAAGACAAGGGACGCCTGGCGCTGATGGATTCTAGGAATTAGACACGGATCAGGATGACGGGCGCGTCGCGACGCGCCCCTACACGTTGCGTATGCTGTAGGGGCGGCTCGCGAGACGCCCAGTACCAGCATCCGCGCCAAATCTGTAAACGCCGTAAGCGCCGGGCTGAAGGAACGACGCCGGCCCCATCGTTTGCCCGACGCTGCTTGTCTCGTCCCATCCATCGCGGTATCCTTTGGCGCGCCTGTTCCTGACCAATCATTCAGCATCTCGAGTCTACCGTATGCCCTTTCGAATCCGCACGCTCTCTCTGGCCGTGATCGCCCTGCTCCTGGGGGTAGGCGGCCTGATCCTTCCCGCCGGTGCGCAAGGCGATGGCCAACCGACAGAGGATCTGCTTCGTAAACTGGTCGCCTTCCTGAGCGACGAGATTGACCAGCCGGTGCGCGTCGTAGACAGCTTCACCTACAGCGCCGAGACGTTCCCCGACAGCGCGCTGGGTTGCCCGGTCGACGGGGAGACATACACGCCCGGCGAGCAGCCCGGCTACACCTTCCTGATCACCATCCAGGGCGTTTCCTACGACGTGCGCGCCACGCTTGACGGCTCGGCGTTCGTGCTGTGCCGCAACACGGCTATCGAGCAGAACGTCGGCCTGTCCACGTTCCGCACCCGCGAGTACAGCATCCCGTACCCGTCGCCGTGGACCGTTACCGAGCGGGAAGGCGACGTGTATTTCGGCCTCGCCGCGACGCCCATCTGCAACCAGCCGGGCATGATCGTGGCCGAGCTTGGCCCGTCGCAGGGCAAAACGCCCGATCAACTGCTGGAAGAATACACGCCGAACGCGCGCAACGCCCAGTTTGACCCGGACCGGACCTCGATCCGGCGCATTGGCCGCAGCGCGACGTACACCGCGCCATGCGCCGACGCCACGCTGCGCAAGCACCGCATCACCTTCCTGGTCGCCTACGGACAGGCGTATCGCGTGCTGCAATTCGCCCCCGCGGACGCTTACGGCCAGTGGGCGGGCGTGTTCCAGAGTATCCTGGATGAATTTGGCCCGTCCACGCTGGGCAGCAGCGAGGGCGGGCAGGCGATGGTATTGCCGCCCGTCGCGCCGCTGGCCGGGATCGCGCACCTGTTCGGCGGCAACGTGTACATCGGCGCGCTCACCGACCTGCCCGGCGCGCCGGTGACGACGGGCGCGACGGCGGACCGCCCGTACCGCTCGCCGGTCTTCTCGCCGCGCGGCGATGCGGTCGCCTTCATCGATCCGAACGAGGGCGGGCTGTACGTCACACAGAACGTGGCGCAGTACCGGCCCGGCGCGCCGCCGCGACGGCTGGCGCTGGGCGTCGATCCGGCCTATCCGCCCGCGTGGAGCGCCGACGGCAGCCAGATCGCCTACGTGGCAGGCGGCGAGGGCGGCATGGCCGAAGCGCACATCGTCGATCTGGCGGGCGCGGACCGGCGGCTGGGCGAAGCGTATCCTTACGGCCCGTGTCCCGACGCGCCGGTGGGCGATCCGGCGGATGGGCTGTACGCCGCCGAAGCGGGCCTTTCCGGCAATTATCCCGGCGCGCTGGATTGGGCGCCCGATGGACGGCTGTATTTCTCCGGCCCATGCGGCATGGGCATCCTGACCATACCCGTCGAGGGCGGCGCTGCCGAGCCGTTCAGCACGTCACTATACCGGGCGCGCCTGTCGCCGGACGGCTCGTCGCTGGCCGGGATCATCGACGTGGCGGGCGCGGATGGCGGCATTACTCCGGCCATCACGCTGGTGCGTCTGGCGGACCGGAGCGCCGTGACGCTGCCCACGGGAGCCACGCCCGACGTGGTCGGCTGGAATGCGGACGGTAAGGCGCTGTACTACTCCACGATGGTGCAGGGCGAGACGGTGACGCTGGACGAGAGCGCCGACGCCGAGCGCGGTTTGGCCATCTTCGGTGTGTGGCCGGTGCGCGCCGCCGTGTTTGACGTGGCGCTCCGCCGCATCGACCTGACCACGGGCATCGACGCCGAGGTGTTCCGCGTCACGGGGCGCGGTATCGGGCGCATCACGGCCAGCCCGGATGGGTCGGGCGTGTTGTTCACCCTGGTCCAGAGCGCCAATGTGATGCTCGAAGCTTTCGCCAATGGCGTCTCGACCGGCGAATTGTTGCGGCAAGCGCCCG
>JADZBY010000564.1 GCA_020851855.1 Anaerolineae bacterium | reverse complement strand
TGGTCTTTGCGCTGGGCTGCACGGTGGCGGCGCTGGGCGGCGTGTTCGCTGCGCCGTTCCTGGGCGCATCCAACGGCATGGGCAGCGAGTTCCTGCTCGGCGCGATTGCCGTGGTGGTGCTGGGTGGGCTGGGCAGCTACGAGGGCACGGCCATCGCCGCGATCCTGGTCGGCGTGGCGCGCGCTGTGGTCGCCAAGTTCAGCGTACAGTATCTAAATATGCCCGTGCTCGAATCGGTGACGCCGATGGTGCTCATGGCCATCGTGCTCCTGGTCCGGCCCAGCGGCTTGTTCGGCAAGGAGTAGCCCATGTCCGCGTCTGCGCACCCCCTGCCCGCGCCCCGCGCCGAGCGGCCCGCCTGGCGGCGCACATTGGAGAGCAACGGGCTGCTCCTGGCCTTCACCATCTTCCTGATCGTCTTCCCCTGGCTGGTCGGCGCGGTGTCCGGCACGGACCCGACGGCGCGTCGTGGCGAGGCGGTGTTCCAACAAAGCCTGATCATCGAGTATCTCGTGTTTGCCATGCTGGCCATGAGCTACAACCTGATGTTCGGATTCACCGGCGTGATTTCCTTCGGCCACGCCATGTTCTTCGGCATCGGCGGCTACCTGGCGGGCGGCATCGTGCGCGCCATGCCCGGCGAGGTTGGCGTGCTGGTCGCCGTGGCGGCGGTCATCGCGGTGTGCGCCGTGGTGGGCATGTTGATCAGCTTCGTCTCGCTGCGCCTGCGCGGCGTGTACTTCGCCATGTTCACGCTGGCCATCGCGGAGATCACGTTCCTGTACATGCGCCGCAACCCGGTGACCGGCGGCGAAGATGGGTTCCGCATCACCGGCATCCCGGAGTGGTTCGACCCGGCGGGCAACCGGATCGTGTACTACTACCTGATCGTGATCGTGTTTTTGGCCATGTTCCTGCTCATCCGCCGCCTGATCGCCTCTCCGACGGGCGCGGTGTTGCTCGGCATCCGCGAGAACGAGAACCGGGCGCGGGCCATCGGCTACAATACGCTGCGCTTCAAGGTGCTGGCCATCACGCTGGCGGGCGTGCTGGCCGGCATCGCCGGCATCCTGTTCGCCTTCCTGAACAAAAAAGCCGGGCCAGAGCTTCTGGCGTCGAGTTTCACGGTCAATCCGCTCCTGGAAACCATCGTGGGCGGCGTCGGCACATTCACCGGGCCGGTTGTCGGGGCGATTGCGTTAAGCTGGATGAACCGGCAGCTGCGCAACGCCACGCTGACCCTCGGCGGCCTGAGCATCGACATCGGCAGCAGTTGGGCGATCATCCTGGGCGTGATCTTCATCGGCGCGGTGATCCTGTTCCCGTATGGCATCGTCGGCACGTTCCACCGCTGGCGGGCGCGCTGGCAGGCCCGCCGGGCAGACGCCCAGGCCCCAGCCAAGACATGACCCGTCTGCGCGTGTACGCCGACCGCGATTGCCTGCCGGACAACGCGCCGCCCTGCATCTTGCTCGCGCCGTTCTGGGGACTGGCCGACTCGGACCCGATCACCGGGGATGGCCGCATTTACGCCCCCTATATGCAGGACGGCGCGCGCCTCGTTGAACTGACGGCGCTCGATGCGGCGGATTTTGCCCTGGTCCCGGCCAACTGGGAGCATTACGCACACCCATCCGAGGCCGTGGAGCGGCTGCGGCGGCTGGCAGAGCGGGCCGCGCAGGCCGGAAAGCCGCTCGTCGTCTTTTACCGGGGCGATTACGAGTTCCCCGTCGACCTGGGCGCGCCGGTCGATCTGCGCGTATTCCGCACGTCGCTCACGCGGTCGGCGCGCCGCCCCGGCGAACAGACTTTGCCCGCCTGGAGCGCGGACTTGCTCGACGACTGCTGCGGCGGCAAGGTGCGCGTGCGCGACAAAGGCGCGCGGCCCGTCGTCGGCTTTTGCGGCGACATGTCGTCCGGCTCGCACCCGCTGACGCGGCTCAAGCGCCTGATCGGGCAGCACCCGGCGCGTTACGCGCTCTTCAAGCGGATCGGTGTGGAATTGATCGACCATCCCGGCGCGCGTCACCGCTGGCACGCCGTGCACGCGCTGCGGCGGGCGCAATCTCAGGGCGTCGATCTCAACCTGGTGCTGCGTTACGGCTACTGGAACGGCTCGGTGTATCGCGGCGCGGTGCGCGATGCGCACAATCTGGCCCAATCGCGCGCGGCGTATGTGGAGAACATGCTGAGCAGCGATTACGTCCTGTGTGTGCGCGGCAAGGGCAACTATTCGTACCGCTTCTACGAGACGTTGTGTTGTGGGCGCATCCCGCTGGTGGTCGATACGGGCGGCGTCCTGCCCTTTGAGGACTGGATCGACTGGTCCCGGTACGGCGTGTGGGTCGGTGCGGACGAGCTACCGCACATCGGGGAGCGCGTGCGGGCCTTTCACGCAGGCCTGACGCCGGACGCCTTCCGGGAGATGCAAGCCGCGTGCCGGCAATTGTGGCTGGATTGGCTCTCGCCGCGCGGATTCTTCGCCAACCTGCACCGCTATTTCGCCAGGTGACCAGGCGGGCGGTTCGCGAACCGCCCATCGAGTGAGGCAGGGCAATCGTATCAAAGCGACCTCACCCCCGGCCCCTCTCCATGACTGCCACCCCAGAGGGGACCCCGGCAGTCATAGAGAGGGGAGCGCGCCTGCGCCGTTCCCCCTCTCTACGTGGTACTCCGCGTGGAGAGGGGGTTAGGGGGTGAGGCGTCTTCCTGCTGCCTGCCTTAACGGCGGACTTTGATGCGATTGGCCCGCCGCGTGAGGTGAGTGCCCTAAAAAAGTCCTTGACAGCCGCCATCCCGGCTGTTATGATGTTCGTTTGCCGGGCGGGGGCCAACCTTGCATTGACAAGGCAATGGTTCTCCGAATTGAGTCGCCGATCGGGATGCCATCCACGCTGCACTCAAGGTTGCCGGATGGCGTCCCGTTTTGAGGGGAATAAACGGGCGTGATCGACGCCCGTTTCCGCGCCAGAAAGTCGGGTAAATACGGAGTAATTCATGCCGACGATCAACCAGCTTATCCGCAAGGGACGCAGCCCGAAGAAGGGCAAGAGCAAGTCGCCTGCGCTGCAATACACGTTTAACGCCTACAGCCAGACGCGCACGCGCCGGGCCAAAGGCTCGCCGCAGAAGCGGGGGGTGTGCACCGTGGTCCGCACCACTACCCCCAAGAAGCCCAACTCCGCGCTGCGCAAAATCGCCCGTGTTCGTCTGACCAACATGCTCGAAGTGACCGCCTACATTCCCGGCGAAGGCCACAGCCTTCAGGAACACAGCGTGGTCATGATCCGTGGTGGCCGTGTGAAGGACCTGCCCGGTGTGCGTTATCACATTGTGCGCGGCAAGCTCGACTGCGACGGGGTGAAGAACCGTGAGCAGGGCCGGAGCAAGTATGGCGCCAAGAAGCCCAAGAAGGGCGCAGCGGGCGCGGCCAAGAAGTAAGCCACATTAAGAGGGAAGATCGATGCCCAGAAGATACCGTCCACAGCGCCGACCTTCGCTGCCCGATAGCCGCTATAACAGCGTCCTGGTGGGCATGTACATCAACCGGATGATGCGGAGCGGCAAGAAGAGCACGGCGCGCAGCCTGATGTACAAGGCGCTGGAAATCGTGGCCGAGCGCACCAAGCGCGATGCGCTGGAAGTGCTCGATCAGGCCATGCACAATGCCACGCCGACTGTTGAAGTGAAGCCGAAGCGTGTCGGCGGCTCGACCTACCAAGTGCCGATGGAAGTGGCGCGTGATCGTGGCGAATCTCTCGCGATGCGCTGGATTTTGACCTCTGCGCGTTCGCGCGGTGGCCGCAGCATGGCCGAGAAGCTCGCCGCCGAATGGATGGACGCCGCCAGCGGCCAAGGTTCAGCCGTCAAGAAGAAGGATGACACCCACCGCATGGCGGAAGCGAACCGCGCGTTTGCGCACTATCGCTGGTAAGCCAGTGGCCGGGGAGCAGGGACGACCAGAGAGCAATGCCCAAGAACGATAAGGCCCTTGACCTGAATCGAGTTCGGAATATCGGCGTGATCGCGCATATCGACGCCGGTAAGACGACGACCACCGAGCGGATTCTGTACTACACCGGTATGGTCCATCGGATTGGTGAGGTGCACGATGGCGCCGCCACCACCGACTACATGGACCAGGAACGGGAGCGCGGGATCACCATCACGGCGGCGGCTGTTACGTCAAGCTGGCGCGATCATCAGATCAACCTGATCGACACCCCCGGCCACATTGACTTCACGGCGGAAGTGCAGCGCTCGCTGCGCGTGCTGGACGGCGGCGTCGTCGTGTTCGACGGCGTGGCCGGTGTGGAGCCGCAATCCGAGACGGTCTGGCGTCAGGCCGACCGTTACAACGTGCCGCGCATCTGCTTCATCAACAAGATGGACCGCACCGGCGCGAATTTCCGCCGCTGTGTGGAGATGATCATCGACCGCCTGAACGGCAAGCCCGTCATCCTGTACTTCCCGTACGGTGAGGGCGACAAGTTCCGCGGCCTGGTCGATGTGCTGAACCAGGAATTGATCGTCTACGGCAACGACGCGGGCACGGACATCAAACACATGGCGCTGCCCGACGATCTCCGAGAGCAGGCCGAGACGGTGCGCGCCGAGACGCTTGAGGCCATCGTCGAGAACGACGAGCGCCTCATGGAGCGCTACCTGATGGAAGAGCCGATCAGCATCGACGAACTGAAGCAGGCGCTGCGTGCGGCCACGGTGGCGGGCAACGTTCAGCCCGTGCTGTGCGGCTCGTCGCTGAAGAACAAGGGCATTCAGCCGTTGCTGGACGCCGTGATCGACTACCTGCCATCGCCGCTGGACATCCCGCCCGTCGAAGGCACGGACCCGCACTCCGGCGAGCACGTCGTACGGCACGCCACGAACGACGAGCCGCTCTCGGCGCTCGTCTTCAAAATCCTGACCGACCCCTACGTGGGCCGTCTGGCGTTTGTGCGCGTCTATTCCGGCGTGCTGCGCTCCGGGACGACGGTGTTGAACAGCACGAAGGACCGCCGCGAGCGCATCGGGCGCATGGTGCGCATGTTCGCGGAAAAGCGCGAAGACATCGAGATCATCGAAGCGGGCGACATCGGTGCGATCCTGGGCCTGAAGGACACCTTCACCGGCGAGACGCTGACCGACATGGAGCAGCCCGTTGTGTTGGAAAAGATCAGCTTCCCGGAGCCGGTCATCAACGTCGCGGTCGAGCCGAAGACGAAGGCCGACCAGGACAAGATGGGCGAGGCGCTGCGCAAACTGGCCGAGGAAGACCCGACCTTCCACGTCCGGGCCGACGAGCAGCTTGGCCAGACGCTCATCTATGGCATGGGCGAGCTGCACCTCGAAGTGCTGGTGGAGCGGATGCGCCGCGAGCACAACGTCGAGGCCGTCGTGGGCCGCCCGCGCGTGGCCTATCGCGAGACGATCACCCGTCCGGTGCGCGTGGACGAGACGTTCAAGCGCCAGACGGGCGGCAAGGGCCAGTATGCGCGCGTCGTGGTCGAATTTGAGCCGCTCGGCGACGACTCGACAGAGCCGTTCGTCTTTGAAGATCACATCGTGGGCGGCACGATCCCGAAGGAATGGATCAAGCCGGTCCATAACGGGATCAAAGAGGCGATGCAGGGCGGTGTGCTGGCCGGATACCCGGTGGTGGGCATCCGCGCGCGGCTGGTTGATGGCGCGTTCCACGAGGTCGACTCGTCGGAGATGGCGTTCTACATCGCCGGATCGATGGCGCTCAAGGAAGCCGTTCAGCGCGGCGGCCCGGTGTTGCTCGAACCCGTGATGAAGGTGGAAGTCGTCGTGCCTGACGACTACACCGGCGCGGTGGTGGGCAACCTGTCTGCGCGCCGGGCGCTGATCGAGGGCATGGAGCCGCGCACCGGCGGATCGTCGTCCATCCGGGCCATTGTGCCGCTGGGTGAGATGTTCGGCTACGCGACCGACTTGCGCAATATGACGCAGGGGCGCGGCGCGTTCACCATGGAGTTCGACCGGTACAACCCGGCCCCGACGTCGATTGCCGACGCGGTGATCAAGGGGCGTTAGCGCCGATTTCTGGGAATTTGCCGGCGGGCAGCCCAGGCCGCCCGCCGGATCGCGTCCTCTGGGGATTCTTTGCCGGCGTATGCCGGGACTTACGGAGCAAAGGACATGGGCAAGGAAAAGTTCGAGCGAAACAAGCCGCACCTGAACATCGGGACGATCGGGCACGTCGACCACGGGAAGACGACGCTGACGGCGGCGATCACGAAGGTGCTGGCGATGAAGAAGCTGGC
>JADZBY010000563.1 GCA_020851855.1 Anaerolineae bacterium | reverse complement strand
GCGGCGCGCCGGTGCTGTGCAGCAACACGTCGTCGCTGCCTGAGCTGGCGGGCGATGCGGCGCTGCTCGTCGACCCAAACGACGTGCGCGCGCTGGCGGCGGGCATGACGGCGCTGGTCGGGGACGAGGCGCGCCGCCAGGACATGATCGCGCGCGGTTACCGGCAGGCGGCGGCGTTCACCTGGCAGCGCGCCGCCCAGGCCGCCTCTGACGCTTTGGAGCGCGCTGCCCGGTCATGAGTGCGGAAGCCTTCACGCCGCCCATCCACCGCATCCTGGCCGTGAAGATCGCGGACATCGGCGACCTGATCCTGACCACGCCCGCCCTGCGCGCCGTCCGGCAGACCTTTCCGCACGCCCGGCTGGACATCCTGACCACCACGCACAGCGCCGCCATCCTGAATGGGACCGGGCTGGTCGATGGCGTGGTCGAGTACCGGGTGCGGCAGTTCGAGCGCGCCCGCGACATGCTGCGCCTGTCCACCCTTCAGGAAAATTTGCGGCTGATGGCCCGCCTGCGCGCCGGACAGTACGACACCGTGCTCGTCTTTCACCAGCCCGCCACGCGCTTTGGCTCGTTCAAGCAGCGGCTAATCTTCCTCTCGACAGGCGCGGTGCGGCGCTGCGGGCTGTACAATGGGCGCGACAGGATGCTCACGCACCGCGCGCCGTACCCTGGCTTTGGCGTGAAACACCAGGCGGAGTATTGGCTGGACGTGGCGGCGCTGATCGGGGCGCGCACGGACGATACGCGGCTGATCGTCGGCGTGCAGGAAGCCGACCGGGCCTGGGCGCACGAACGGCTGCCTGACGGGCCGCGTTACGCCGCCCTTTATCCCGGCAGCGGCGCGCTGAACCCGGCCCGCCGCTGGGACCCGGCCAAATTCGCCGCGCTGGCGGACGGGCTGGCCGACAGTAGCCTGCGTGTGGTGCTGGTCGGCGGACCGAACGACAACGCCGAGGCAGTGCTCGCCCACATGCAGCGCCGCGACGCCCTGAATCTGGCCGGGCAGACGACGCTGGCGCAGCTTGGCGCGGTCCTGGAGCGCTGCGAACTGGTCATCGGCAACGACGGCGGCGTGATGCACGTCGCGGCGGCGTCGCCCGGCCCGCAGGTGCGCGCCCTGTTCGGCCCGACCAATCACCGCGCCTGGGGACCGTGGGCCGAGCCGCGCGACCGGGCGCTGATCGTGCGCAGCGGCGTATTGTGCAGCCCGTGCAATTACATTTGGGACGGCCCCGGCTTGCGGCAGGGTTGCGCGGCGGCGACGTGCATGAAGCTCATCCAGCCGGGCGACGTGCCCCTGTTGCCGGGGAACGGCGCGGCGGCGGCTCCCTGCGTGGAAACGGATGGCTGGCGGCGCGGCGTGAAGCTGCCCGTCCGCCGCCGCGAGACGCCGCCCACGCTGCACATCCTGGGCGTGCCCATCGACGCGCTGACCTTCGCCGGACTGTGCGATCAGGTCATGGCATGGGTGGCCGAGCGGCGCGCCGGGCATGGGCAGCCGCGCATGATCGGGACGGCCAACCCGGAACTGGTCATGATCGCCCAGCAGGACGTGCTCTTTTTCACCATCCTGCGGCGCGCCGATCTGGTCACGGCGGATGGCGTGGGGCTGCTGTGGGCGGCGCGGCGGTTGGGCAGGCCGCTGCCAGAGCGCGTGACCGGCTCGGATGGCCTGGGCATCCTGTGCGAGCGCGCGGCGCGAGATGGCTGGCGCGTGTACCTGCTCGGCGCAGCGCCCGGCGTGGCGGAACGGGCCGCCGTGGTCCTCGCCGCGCGCTATCCGGGCTTGCAGGTCGCCGGGACGTATTCGGGCAGCCCATCCGCCGACGAAGAGGATGATCTCGTGGCGCGGGTGAACGCCGCCCGGCCCGACATCTTGTTCCTGGCTTACGGTTCTCCGGCGCAGGAAAAGTGGATCGCGCGCAACCTGCCCCGGTTGGATGTGGCCGTGGCGCTGGGCGTGGGCGGCGCGTTCGATTTCGCGGCGGGTGTGGCCCAACGTGCGCCGGTGTGGATGCGCAAGATGGGCGTCGAATGGCTGCACCGCCTGATCAGCCAGCCGTGGCGCTGGCGGCGGATGCTGCGTCTGCCGCGATTTGTGCTGGCCGTCTTGCGGCGCGGTGAAAACGGCCCGCCGCGTTTCACCGGCCCCCTGGATGTGCGCGAGGAAGCGTGACGATGACTCCCCATAAAACGGCGCTGCTGGGCTGGATCGATGCGCTGGTCGGGCGGCGGGTACTGGTCGTGGGCGACGTGTTCCTGGACGAATACCTGATCGGCCATACCGACCGCCTGAGCCGGGAAGCGCCCGTGCCGGTCCTCGAATTTGAGCGGCGCATCACGCTGCCCGGCGGCGCGGCCAATCCGGCGGCGAATGTGGCCGGGCTGGGCGGAGCCGCGGTCCAGATCGGCGTCATCGGGGCAGACGAGAACGGCGCGGCCCTGCACGACAGCCTGACCGGGTTGGGCATCGACGCGAGCGGCCTTGTGGTCGATGCAACGCGCCAGACGACGACGAAGACGCGCATCATGGCGCACATGGGCCTACGTTTCCCGCAGCAGGTGGCGCGCATCGACCGCATCGACCGGCAGCCCATCGATGGCGAGGTCGAGCAGAGTGTCGTGTCGGCCATCCAGGGCGGCGCGCCCGGCGCAGGGGCAGTGATGCTCTCCGATTATCTGGTGGGCATGCTCACGGCGCGGGTGGTCGCGGCGGCGCGTGAGGCGTGCGCCCGGCATGGCGCGCTGTGCACCGCCGACGCGCAGGGCCAGTTGGGCAAATACGCAGGCTTCGACGTGGTGAAGTGCAACGCCGACGAGGTCAGCCGGTTTGCCGGGCAAGCGCTCGAACGCGACGATGACTTTGCACAGACCGGGGCGGCGATGGCGGCGCGGCTGGGGTTGCGGCGCGGGATGCTCATCACGCGCGGGCCGGATGGCATCACCGTGGCCGAGCCGGACCGGGTGACGCACCTGCGCGCGCCGCGCGTCGAGGACGTGTACGACACGGTGGGCGCGGGCGATACGGTGCTGGCCGTGGTGACGCTGGCGCTGACGGCGGGCGCGAGTCTGGTGGAAGCGGCAGCGCTGGCCAATCTGGCGGCGGCCATCGTCATCCGCCGGGTGGGCAATTACGCGCCCACGCCGGACGAGCTACGCGC
>JADZBY010000562.1 GCA_020851855.1 Anaerolineae bacterium | reverse complement strand
CGCGCCATCTCTGGGAAACGCGCGGCCTGCCGTTTCCCGGCGCGGCGATTTTGGCCAACGGCATCCCGGAAGGCTTCGCGGCGCAGGTGGCGGCCAGCGACGAGGCGGCGCGGGCATTGCGGGCGCGCTTCAACCTGGGCGATGGGCCGGTGGCGCTGTTCTTGGGCCGCCTGCACGAGCGCAAAGGGCTGCAATATCTGATCCCGGCCTTCGTGAACGCTCACAGCGCCCATCCGGCGGCGCGGCTGCTCATCGCCGGGCCGGACGCGGGCATGCGCGCCCAGGCCGAGGCGCTGGCGCGGCAGTCGGGCATTGCAGAGCCGGTCGTCTTTGCCGGGATGCTCGAAGGCGAGGACCGGCTGGCGGCGTTGCGTGCGGCGGACGTGTTCGCGCTGCCGGCGGTGGGCGAAGGGCTATCCATGGCGGCGCTGGAAGCGATGGCTGCCGGGCTGGCGTTGGTGCTCACGCCGGGCTGCAATCTGCCGGAACTGGACGCGCGCGGTGCGGGCCTCACCGTGGCGCGCGACGCCGACGCGCTGGCCGGGGCGCTCGCCGCGCTGCTCGGCGACGACGCCCGCCGCACCCAGATGGGCGAACGCGGGCGCGCCTGGGTTGCCGAAGCGTTCACGTGGCCCGCCATCGCCGCCCAATCCGAGCAGGTGTACCATGAGGCGATGAATCCAGACAGTAGGCGCGCCCGGCGCTGATGGATTTTCAGATGTTGACCGGGTCGTCTGGCGCGCCCGGCGCTGAAGCGACCGGGCTAAGCCTGCAAAGCCCTCCGGGCTGAATTTCGCCCTTAGCCCGAAGGGCTTCGTAGCTTCAGCCTGGACCTTCAGGTCCAGGCAATGAGCAAGAGTCGCTGTCTCACAACCCGCGCCAGTAGCGTTCTTCCCGCCAGATGTTCGCCGAGTTGGAATAGCCGGCCTGTTCCCAGAAGCCGGGCCGGTCCGTCGCGGTGAACTCTAGCCCACGCAGCCACTTGCCGCCCTTCCACAGGTAGCGGTCGCTGTCCTGCTTGTCGCCGGCAAGCGCGCCCATCAGCCCACGCAGCGGGTAGCCGTGTTCCGGGTCGAGCGGCTTACCGTCGTAGTGGGTGGCCATCAGGAAGTTGCTGGCCAGCACGACCTCAAGCGGCGTATTCGTCGTGTAGCCGTACTCGCAGTGCTGGATGCAGAAACGCGCTTCGGGCCGGATGCGGATGATGCCCGCGTCGACCAGATCGGTCAGGTGCACGCCTTCCCAGGCCGTGTCGAACTTGCTCCAGCCGGTCACGCAGTGCAGGTCATACGTCACTTTGCGGCGGGGCAGCTTGTTGAAGTCGTCCCAGCTCCACGTCTTCTCTTCGTCGACCAGCCCGCTGACGCTGAAGGTCCAGGCGCTCAGGTCCTTGTACACCGGGACCGGCCCATAATGCAGCACCGGGAATTTCTGCGTCAACGCCTGGCCCGGCGGAAGCCGCCCTTCGCTCTTCACTTGCTCTTCACGCTGGCGGCGCAACAAAAAGTCCATCGCCCTCAATCCTTCTCCAGATGGCTGTCGATGTCCGTTCGATGGCGGTACGTTAAACGAGCGTGTGGGGCAGATTATAGCAATGTGCGCGCGCAAAACGGCGGCCTTTTCCCCAGGTGTGCCCCTCACTCAGGTTGTGCTCATCTTGGTTATCAAATGAATATTCAGTTTGATCCATTTTTGTAGTATAATCTTCACAGGGACGAGGGATCGAGCCGTTATGCTTCTCTCAACACACACTTGCCCTCTTGACTCTGGATCGAAAAGCTCATAGGCTACTAGACGCGGGCTGAGTCCGGCTTTTCGACCTCGGAACCATAGAAATTTCGTAAAGACCCCTAAAAACTCTGTAAAAAATCCCTCTTGAACTCGAATCAGAATTCCATATACTTCTAATTGTGTAACAGTTTACGCGCCATTGAGGCGTGTTTACACATCAAGTTGAGTTGAGTTCGATCAAGCGGTTCCTCGGACCGCGCTTTTTCTGGCCGCTGCCGGAAAAGAGCACTCGTGGTCGCTCAAGGAGGCATATTCAGGTGATTCAGGAACTCATGAATCGGGCCGAGCGTCGAGGATACGTCACCATCGAAGATGTCATGGAGCTGTTGGAAGAGGAGAGTGACGACCTAAATTCCGTCGATTCCATTTTGGACGAGCTGGATGACCTGGGGATAGATTTTCGCCAGGAAGACGTCCGAGAAGAGATCGACGAGGGGGACGAAGAGTTCGAGATTGAGTCAGAAGATGTCCAGGACCCCATCGGCGACATTAACGCCGTCTCCGCAGATGACCCCGTCGGATTGTACTTCCGCCAGATGGCGCAGGAACCGCTCCTGACTGCCCGCGAGGAAATCGAACTCGCCAAGCGCATCGAACTCGGCAAAGAGTCGGCTACCCGGCTTCCTCAGATCAAGAAGAGCGACTGGCGACAGCGCACCGAATGTGAGGCGTTGGTCATGGACGGCCAGGCCGCCCGCGAGCACCTGGGCCGCGCCAATACGCGCCTTGTGGTCAGCATCGCCAAGCGTTACATGGGCCAGGGCCTGCCCTTCCCGGACCTGATCCAGGAAGGCAACGTGGGCCTGATGCGCGCTGTAGACAAATACGACTACCGGCGCGGCAACCGGTTCAGCACGTACGCGACGTGGTGGATCCGCCAGGCGATCACCCGCGCGCTCGCCCAGAAGACGCGCACCATCCGCATCCCCTTGCACATGACCGAGCGCATCCGCCAGATGTACCGCACGGCGCAATCGCTCGAACAAACCCTGGGCCGCCGCCCGACGCCCGAAGAGATCGCCGCCGAGATGGACATCCCCGCCGATAGCGTGCGCGGCATGATGGACGCCAGCCAGCACGCCATCGCGCTGGAACGGCCTGTCGGGGATGACGGCGACAGCGAATTTGGCGACTTCATCGAGGACCAGGACAGCCCCAGCCCGGTTGAATCGGCCACGCAGCACCTTCTGCAAGAGACGATTGAGGAAGTCCTAAGCGAGCTGACGCCACGCCAGAGCCATATCCTGCGCCTGCGCTTTGGCCTGGGCGGCGGCGACCCGCACACGCTCGAAGAGATCGCGAACAAGTTCGGCCTGAGCCGCGAGCGCATCCGCCAGCTTGAGAAAGAAGCGCTGCGCCGCCTGCGCCATCCGCGCCTCGCCCACAACCTGCGCGATTATCTGAGCTAGGGTCTGTCTGCAAAATCCGTTTTGATGATACCCTCACTCCCCCGCCCCTCTCTCCCTCAGGGCGAGAGGGGAGCCAAGCCAAATACGTTCCGCGTCTTGCACCCCTCTCCATGAGGGAGAGGGGCCGGGGTGAGGGTTTGCAGGCACACACCAGTCAAAGAGCGATACAGCCGGGAGAGATGCCCGGCTGTTGTTTTTCCGGGAGATGTGCGGACAACACAGGCGTTGTCCCTACGGCAGACCGTCTCTGCTGCGGATGGCGAAGCGCGCTACAATGGGGATATTGGCGTCCTTCGTATTGATAAGCTTAAGGAGAGGGTCCCATGACGGCCACTGGCCCGCGCTTCGCCTTTTTCGAGGGCAAGATCGTGCCCATCGAGCAGGCCACGATCAGCGTGATGACGCACGCGCTGCATTATGGCACGGCGGCGTTTGGCGG
>JADZBY010000561.1 GCA_020851855.1 Anaerolineae bacterium | reverse complement strand
TGAAAGGCCCGACGCCCGTCAGCGCCATGATCCACGCCGCCGCGATGGTGTCGGCGGGCGTGTACCTCGTCATCCGCATGTACCCGCTGCTCTCCGCTGGCTCTGAGCTTGAGGCGGGCATCCTGGCAGCGCCGATGACGTTCATGGCCGTGGTGGGCGGGTTCACCGCGCTCTTTGCGGCAACCATCGCCGTGGTCCAGAACGACATCAAGAAGGTGCTGGCCTATTCGACCATCAGCCAACTCGGCTTCATGGTCGCGGCGCTGGGCGTGGGCGGCTTTGCGGCGGCGGCCTTCCACCTGATTAACCACGCCTTCTTCAAGGGTCTGATGTTCATGGCATCCGGCTCCGTGATTCACGCCATGGAACATGGCCATCATGTCGCACACGGGCACGGGCACGGCCATGATGCGCACGACGACGCGGCGCACGCCCATGCGGAGCATGATGCGCACGGTGAACACGGCGCGCACGGCGAACACGCCGCGCCCGTGCTCAGGCCGCCGGATTTTGACCCGCAGGACATGCGCAACATGGGCGGCCTGTACCGCAGGATGCCGGTGACCACGATCACGATGGTGGCGGGCGGGCTGGCGCTGATGGGCTTCCCGCTGATCAGCGCAGGCTTCTGGTCCAAGGACGAGATTTTCCTGGAAGCGTTTGTGCTGCCCAACCCGGTCGGCTTGTTCGTGCTGGTATTCCTGGCGCTGGCGGCGATTTTGACGGCGTTTTATACGTACCGGATGTTGTGGATGACCTTCTTCGGCTCGCCGCGCACCGAAGCCGCCGTGAACGCCTCGCACTACGACCCGGCGCGCGGTGACGGCCCGGCAGAGCGTTACGTCAGCGTCACGATGACCGCGCCGCTGATCGTGCTGTCCGTGTTCGCCATCCTGGCGGGCTTCGTGGGCGTGCACCCGGACTTCCCGATTGTCGGGCCGCTGCTCAATGCGCTGGGCGTCAAGAAGCCGTTCATCACGTTCGTGAACAATACGCTGCCGCACCACCCGCATTCGCCGGATTTCAGCATCGTGCCGCTCCTGATCTCGCTGGCGGTGTTCACCATCGGCGCGCTGGTCGGCTACCTGCTGTATACGCGGCGTCCGGTGGTGGCCGGGCAGCCGGACCCGGTCGAAGGCTACGTCGGGCGCGACGTGTACCGCACGCTGGGCGCGAAGTACTACCTTGACGAGTTTTACACGCGCTATCTGGTGCGGCCCTTCGCCTGGTTTGCCGATAGGGTGGTGAACCAGATCGTCGACCGGGGCATCATCGACGGCATCCTGCACATCGTGGCGCGCGCCGCCGAGCGTCTGGGTGACGTGTTCAAGGACTTCAACCGCGTGGTGATCGACGGCGTGGGCGACGGCATCCCCGAAGCCATCGGGGACCTGGCGCGCGGGATTCGCCCGCTTCAGACGGGCCGCATCCAGCAGTACTTACTGTACGCGCTCATCGCCGCGCTGGTGGTGGGCATCAATCTGGCCATTCTTTCCGCGTCGCCGCAGCCGGGCGTCATTGCCGCGCTGGGCATCGTCCAGGGCATCATCGCCGTGGCCGTGCTGTTCATCTTCACGCCGAGCGGCCCGCCCCAACCGGGGAAGGACGGCGGCGTCAACGTGGGCGAGCCGGCGGGTTCCAGCGATACGAGCGGCGATTAGGAGCGACTGACCTATGAACTTTGACCTGCTCGTTGTGATCACGTTCCTGCCCCTGCTGGGTGCGGCGGTGGTCTTTGTCCTGCCGCGCAGCCAGAAGACGCTGGTCCGCGTGACGGCGCTGGGCTTCAGCCTGGTAGAACTGGGGCTGGCCATCTTCCTGTTCTATGCCTATTCGAACGGCATCTGCCCGGTGGGCAACGCGCCCGCCGATGTGGCCGCGCTGACGAATAGCGGCCCGTACTCGTTCGTATGCCAGAGCAGCACGCCGTTTTTCCCGCTGCTGCACTCGAACTGGTACTTCGGCGTCGATGGCCTGAGCGCGGCGATGGTGCTGCTCTCGGCGCTGCTCACGCCGCTGGCCATCCTGATCAGCTTCGAGATCGAGGACCGCGTCAACGCGCACCTGGCGCTCTACCTGTTCCTTGAGATGGGCGTCATGGGCCTGTTCCTGTCGCTGGACCTCGTGACGTTCTTCATCTTCTGGGAGATCGGCCTCGTGCCGATGTACTTCCTGATCAACCTGTGGGGCGGGGAGAACCGGCGCTATGCGTCGTTCAAGTTCTTCCTGTACACCATGGCTGGGTCGCTGGGGCTGCTGCTGTCTATCCAGCTCATCGGCACGGTGATGGGCACGATGAGCATCCCGGCGCTTTTGGCCAATTTCCCGCTGGCGCAGAATGCAGCGGGTGAGCCGCTGGCGCTGACATGGCAGGGCGATCTGAACCTGGTCAAGGCGCTCATCTTTGCGGCGTTTTTCGTGGCGTTCGCCATCAAGGTCCCGATCTGGCCCTTCCACACGTGGCTGCCAGACGCGCACACCGAAGCGCCGACCGGCGGCTCGATGCTGCTGGCGGGCATCTTGCTCAAGCTGGGCGCGTATGGCTTCCTGCGCCTCGTCGTGCCGCTCTTCCCGGCGGAAGCGCAGTCGTTTGCGCCGTGGCTGGCGCTGCTCGGCGTGGCCGGCATCATCCTGGGCGCGTTTGCCGCCTGGGGCCAGCGCGATTTCAAGCGGCTGGTCGCCTATAGCTCGGTGAATCACATGGGCTTCGTGGTGCTGGGCGTGGCCGTCTTCGCGTCGGTGTATAACCAGTTGTTCACGGCGGCGACGATTGAAAACCGTGAGGTGGTGCTGCGCAGTGTGGCGATGGCCACCAACGGCGCGGTGCTGCAAATGTTCACGCACGGGCTTAGCTCGGCGGGCATGTTCTTGCTGGTTGGCGCGCTGTATCACAAGGCGCACACCCGCGACCTGACGCAGTTCGGCGGCCTGTGGAATCTCGCGCCGGTGTACGGCGGCTTGCTGGTGTTCGTCAGCATGGGCAGCCTGGGCCTGCCGGGTCTGGCGGGCTTCGTCAGCGAGTTCCAGGTCGTCGCCGGGGCGTGGTGGATCTTCCCGGCTTTCGTGGCCATTGCCATGCTCGGCCTGTTCCTGACCGGCGCGTACATCCTGCGTGGGCTGCGGGCGGTGCTGCACGGCCCGGTCAACCCGCACTGGGTCGGCCACCGGCTGGAAATCGAACTGCGCGAGGTCGTGGCGCTGGCCCCGCTGGCCGTGCTCATTCTCGTCACCGGCATCTGGCCCAACTGGATCATGCCGGTCATCAATCAGACCTTTGCGCGCCTGCTAGGCAGTTGACGCTGACACAGGGTGGAGAAGCATGTTACTCACAGCCGTACTTGTCATCCCGATTGCCGCGGCGCTTTTTCTGCTCGTCTTTTTGAGAGATGAGCAGAAAACCGAGATCCGTTTGATCTCGGCGTTCGCCACCGCAACCTGTCTGGTGCTCTCGCTGCTGGTGTTCATCGAGATGAACCAGCCCGCCGCGCTCCAGGCGGCAGCGGAGCGGGCCGCGACGGGCTTTTCGTATTTCGTGCAGGAGATCAATATTCCGTGGGTCCCGGCCATCGGCGTGAGCTTCCATCTCGGGGTGGACGGCACAACCGCGCCGATGGTGCTGCTCACCGGGCTGGTCGCTTTCACGGGCGTGCTCATCTCGTGGAAGATCGAAGAGCGCACCCGCGAGTTCATGGCCTTCTTCCTGTTGCTGGTGGCGGGCGTGTATGGCGTGTTCGTCTCGCTGGACATGTTCCTGCTGTTCTTCTGGTACGAGTTTTCCATCTTCCCCATGTACTTCCTGATCGCGGGCTGGGGCTGGAAGGCGACCCGCGAATACGCGGCCATGAAGCTGACGCTGTACATCCTGGTCGGCTCGTTCGTGGCGCTCATCGGCCTGCTGGTGGTGTACTTCAGCGCCGGATCGTTCTTCGCGAGCGACCCGCAGAATTTGGCGACGCTCCGGCAGGCGCTCAACGACCCGAACGCGCCCGCCTACAGCTTCGACTTTGCCCACCTGGAAGCGGCGTCGCGCTGGGCAAACCTGACCGGCCAGCCCGGCCCGTTTGATCAGGCCGGCGCAGGCGCGGTCAGCGTGGCGCGCGCCTGGTTCCCGATGATCTTCATCGGCTTTGGCGTGCTGGCGGGCCTGTTCCCGTTCCATAACTGGAGTCCGGATGGCCACGTCGCGGCTCCTACCGCCGTGTCGATGATCCATGCCGGGGTGCTCATGAAGCTGGGCGCGTATGCGGCGCTGCGGGTGGGGGTGCAGCTTCTCCCGGATGGGGCGCGCGTCCACTTGCCGTGGATTATCCTGCTCACGCTCATCAATGTCGTGTACGGGGCATTCATCGCCTTCCGCCAGCGCGACTTCAAGTACGTCATCGGCTTTTCGTCGGTGTCGCACATGGGCCTGGTGTCGATGGGCTTTGCGACGATGAACCTGACCGGCATGACCGGCGCGGGCCTGCAAATGTTCAGCCACGGCGTGATGACGGCCATGTTCTTCGCCTGCGTCGGCATGGTCTATGACCAGGCGCATACGCGCGACATCCCGTCGCTGGGGGGCTTTGCGCAAAAAATGCCGCTGGTGGCGCTCGCATTCATCCTGGGCGGCCTGGTATCGATGGGCATGCCCGGCCTGAGCGGCTTCGTGGCCGAGTTTCCCATCATGCAAGGCTTGTGGGTCGGGCCGGCGTTCGCGTCGGGCGGCATACCACCGGCTGAAGCGGCCCTGGCCTTCTTTCCAACCTACAACTACTTCCCGATCATCGCCATTTTCGCGGTGCTGGGCATCATCGTGACGGCGGGCTATGTGCTGCGTGTCGTGCAGCTGGTGTTCTTCGGCCCGTTCCGCGAGGAACGCTTCCCCGGCATCACGGATGTGACGCTGATCGACAAATCGGCGCTGGCGATCCTGTCCGTTTTCCTCGTGCTGCTGGGCGTGTACCCGCAGATCATGTCGGGGATGATCGAGGCCGGGATGCGCCCCATCGTGGCGGCGTTAGGAGGCTGACGTGCAAGGAATTATCGTCAACGGCGATCCGGCGACCAATCTCCTCGCCATGCTGCCGGCGATCCTGGTGACCGTGCTCGGCGCGGCGGTAGCCCTGCTGGACATCTTCCTGCCCGCCAGCCGCCGCCGCGAGATCGGGATCACCACGGCGGTCAGCCTGATGGGCATCGCTATCGTGTCCATCCTGGTCCAGCCGCCCGCGCAGGATACGCAGCTGGTGCTGGGCGGCATGTACCGCTTTGACATGCTCTCTCAGCTGTTCACGACGGTCATCCTGTTCGGCGCAGGGATCACCTGCCTGCTGTCCCTCGACTCGCCGCAGATCGGGCGGATGCCGGAGTTCTACGCCATCCTCGTGGTGGCCACGCTCGGCGCGATCCTGCTCGCCGGCGCGTCGGACCTGATCATGGTCTTCCTGGCCGTCGAGACGCTCTCGATCAGCCTGTACATCCTGGCCGGCTTCCTTACGGCGGAAGCGCGCTCGACCGAGGCGGGCATCAAGTACTTCCTGTTCGGCGCGGTCACGTCCACGGTGATGCTTTACGGTTTCTCGCTGCTGTACGGGTTCACCGGGCAGACGAACCTGTATAGTATCGGCGTGTGGATGCAGGAAACGTTCGGGCGCGGCGCAGACGTGAACCACGTGCTGCCCTTCGTGCTCGCGCTGGTGCTGATCATGGTCGGCTTCGGCTTCAAGATCAGCGCCGTGCCGTTCCACTTCTGGACGCCGGACGTGTACGAAGGCGCGCCGACGCCGGTCGCGGCGTACATCAGCGTGGCGAGCAAGGCGGCCAGCTTCGCGATGGTGGTCCGAGTCCTGATCATCGCCTTCCAGGGCGGCGACATGACCGCCACCTGGGTGCAACTCATCGGCGTGCTGGCCGTGATCAGCATGACCGTCGGCAATCTGTTCGCGCTGTTGCAGACGAACATCAAGCGCCTGATCGCGTACTCGTCCATCGCGCAGGCGGGTTATACGCTCATCGGCGTGGCGGCCATCGCGGCGCAGCCGGGCAGCGCGCCGGGCGCAGGCGTCGCGGCGGTCGGCTTCTACGTGGCCATGTATGTACTGACCAACCTGGCCGCGTTCGGCGTGATCATCGTGGTGGCCAATGCGCGCAACAGCGAGAAGATTCGCGACTTCGCCGGGCTGGCGCGGAGCAATCTGGGATTGGCGCTGGTGATGACCGTCGCGCTGCTCTCGTTGGCAGGCATTCCACCGGCGGCAGGCTTCTTTGGCAAGTTTTTCCTGTTCCGGGCTGCCGTCGACGCCAACCTGACGTGGCTGGCCGTGGCCGGCATCCTGAATGCGATGGTGGCGCTGTACTACTATCTGGTGGTCATCAAGGTCATCTTCGTGGACCGCAGCGACACGGAAGAGCAGCCCATCACCGTCAGTCCGCCGTTTGTGTGGGCGCTGGGCCTGACGACGATTGGCGTTGTGCTGCTGGGCACGTTCCTGGCCACGCCCCTGTTCGATTGGGCAGTGCGCGCCGCCCAGGG
>JADZBY010000560.1 GCA_020851855.1 Anaerolineae bacterium | reverse complement strand
ACCGGCACGTTGAGCGCCGACCACATGCGGATCGCCGCCGGCAGCGTGGGTGGGATGACCGGCTGCACGGTCGGGAAGATGCTGGGCGTGTTCGTCGGGCCGGTATCCACAAGCGCGGGCGTCGGGCTGGGCAGCGGAATGTCCGTGACCGTGGTAGGCTCCGGCGCGACGGCGGGCACGGTCGGCGCGCGCGTGCCGTCCCGCGCGAAGCAGCCCGTCGCCAGCAGCGCCGCGAGCGCCAGGCTCAGCAGGCGTCGTGTCGCACTCCCCCGCATCACGCCCTCCCGCGTCCGTACCACTACTGCACCGTCTGGATCAGGTCGAACAGATACCGCCCGTAGAGTAGTATGGCCAATTGCGTTCCATTATAGAGGAAGTGGGTCACGATGGCTGTCGTGGTGTTGAAGCGCTGGCGCACGTAGCCGAAGCCCAGCCCGACCACGAGGATCGCGAGCGTGGCGGGCGTCAGCGTGTACTGGATGTGCGTCAGCGTGAACAGGATGGCGGTCGGCAGCAGGCCAAAGGTGGGCTGTAACGCGCCGCGAAAGGCGATTTCCTCACCAATCGCCGCCGTGAGCGAGAGCAGCAGCGCGGCGGTCATCGTGTCGATGCTGGCCGCGATCAGGCCGCTCAGTTGCGTCTGTTCTTCAAGCGTCTCCGGCGGCACGAGCAGTTGCCACACGGAGCCGATGAGCAGCACCGTCCAGAACAGCACAAAGGCCATGCCGATGCCCGCGCCCAGTTCGCGCAAGGTCGGCGCGCGCAGGCCGAGCCGTTCGAGCGTATCGGGCAGCGAGCGCCGCGTGCCGAATCCTGCGCCGAGCGCGGCAAACAAGAGGAAGATGGCCATCTGCATGATCAGGCTGGCGGGCGACGTAACGTCCGCATCCAGCCCACCCGACGCCGCGCTGAGCTGTTCGGCCAGCCCGGCAAGGCCACCGGCCAGCGTATAACTGAGCACCGTGTTGGCCACCAGGTACACCGCCAGCACGAGCGCCGTCATGTGCACCATCGAGTCGGGGTCAAAGCCGGACCGCCCGGCCAGCGCGCCGGTCTGCGGGTCAAAGGTCGTGTTTCGGCGCGGAAAGAGGCCGGCCAGCCGCTCGCGCACCGTGCGCAGCAAGACGAGGGACGCGGCCAGCGAAAAGGCGAAGCCCAGCGCGATAGCCAGCGGCGTGGCTCCCGGCAGAAGCGCCACGCTCAGGAACAGGCCGACGTTAAGGCCCTGAAGCGCCGCGTGCAGCAGCGGGCGGAGCGCGGCGCGGCGCTCCGCAAGGTTGGCCAGCGCCACGACGGCCACCAGAACGCCGACGGCAATAGGAATCTCCAGGCTCACATGGACTCCAAAATCTGGCGCGTCATCTGAAGGTGGCCGACGTGCATGGCCGTGTGTTCCAGCGCGTGCAGCAGCGCCCAGGCGACGGTGAATGTCTCGCCGTCGCGGGGCGAGATACGCTCGGCGTTCAGATCGTCGAGCGAGAAGGCGTTCACGGCGCTGGCGATGTACTCGTCGCTGGCGCGCAGCCGGGCGATGAGCGTCTCGGCGTCCAGGTCGGTGACCTCAAATTCGGCGTCGCGGTCGCGCTCGTGCGGGTCGCCCGCCGCCACATCCCCGATCCAGTAGCGTTCCGCGCCGGTCAGGTGCACCACCAGCACGGCGATGGAGTTCATGCCGGGCATAGGCGGCCAGTTGAGCGCATCGGGTGGGAGATCGGCGATCAGTGTTTCCGCCTGCCGGTGCAAAAAGGCCAGCCGTTCGGCATAGTCTTCAAACATGGGAAGCGCCCCGTGTTGCCGTAGCCGTCGCCATGACAGACCCGCCCCGGCGGGCCATTCGATGCCCTAATTTTACCATCTGCCGGGCCGCTCCGAAAGCCGACGTTGGGCAGAAACGGGGGCTATCGCATCAAAGCGTCCTCACCCCCGGCCCCTCTCCATGTCCGCCACCCCCAGACCACCCATTGAACGCAAGCGTTCAATGGGGACCCGGTCGGGGACCCCCGACGGCATGGAGAGGGGAGATCGGCTGCCATGCCGGCGCGTGCTTCCCCCTCGCTACGCGGAGTACCGCGTAGCGAGGGGGCCAGGGGGTGAGGTGTTCTCTGCTGCCTGCCGGCCTCAACGGCGGATTTTGAGGCGATTGCCCTGGGGCAGAAACGGGGGCCGCCGAGGTTCCCTCTTGACTCCATTCGTGAGTCCCCATACAATTTGGCGACGAATGATTAGGGAGCGAATCATTGACCCGTCGCCCGCATCCTGAAGGCCCGATCCCGCAGTCGGCGCAGATCCGAATCCTGACCACGCTGCTGAACAAGCTCATGGATCGGGAGATTGAGCAGCGCATCGCCGAACACGGCGTGCCGCTCAGCGTTGCGCAGATGGGGGCCATGCGCGCTATTTACTATAACCCGAGCCTGACCCAGAGCGAGCTGAGCCGCCGGATGCTGCTCTCGCCGGCCACGCTTGTGCCCATCCTCGACGCGCTCGAAAAGCACGGTCTGGCCCGGCGCGACCGCGACGAGAACGACCGGCGGCGCACGCTGGTATCGCTGACCGATGCGGGCGTGGAGCTTCTCAACGCCTTTCCCGCCTTACACCAGGACCCGGCCATGCAGCGCGTGATCGAGGCGATGGGACCCGCAAAGATTCAGCAGCTCGTCGGACTGCTCGCAGAGATGGTTGGCCACCTGGCAGGCGACGACCCGGTCGCCCAGCACATGCTCGCCCGGCTCCACGGCCACACCCTTCACGGCGACCGCTGCGGCGAGAAGTAAAACGTCCCCTTCTCCCATGACCCTGAATAAACAAAAGTGCGCGACTCTTTTTCCCGGTGTGCGTAGATGCTTTGGTAGCCACCCGGCACGCCAGAAGGTTGAGTAGGAGAGGCAAGGATCGTGCAAGCTCAAGCCGCATCCGATTTCACACGCCGCAAGAGAGGCGGCAGGCCGTCCATGTCGATGAGCGGCCTGCTGCGCGCCATCCGTTACCTGGGCCGCCACCGCCGCCCGGTGCTGCTGGCCTATGGCGCGCTGGTCATCGCCACATTGGCGCAGCTCGCCGTGCCGAACATGCTGCAAAACATGCTCAACGCGGT
>JADZBY010000559.1 GCA_020851855.1 Anaerolineae bacterium | reverse complement strand
GCTTCGCCAATCCGTGGCAGGCCAAACAGCACGGCATCAGCATCGTGTACCAGGAATTGAGCCACGCGCCGAACATGAAAGTGGCGCAGAACATCTACATCCGGCGCGAGCACGCCAACCGCTTCGGCTTCATCCAGTGGAAGAAGCTGTACGCCGACGCCGAGGCGATTTTCCAGCGTATGGGCGTGGACATCTCGCCCACGCGGCTGGTGGGCGAGTACAGCATCGCCATGCAGCAGTTGATCGAGATCGCCAAAGCCATCTCGATGGACGCCAAAGTCATCATCATGGACGAGCCGACCTCGGCGCTGTCCGAGAGCGAAGTGGACCGGCTGTACGGCATCGTGCGCGACCTGAAGGCGCAGGGCGTGGCCATCGTCTTCATCTCACACAAGCTGGCCGAAGTCTTCAAAATCTCGGACGACATCTCCGTGCTGCGCGACGGGCGCATGGTCGGCCACGTCCAGCCGGACACGGCGACGACGCAGGACGTGATTCAGCTCATGGTGGGCCGCCAGATCGAGGATATGTACCCACCCAAAGGCCGGCAGGTGGGCGACGAGGTGCTCGTCGTCGAAGGCCTGAGCAACCCGCCGCACTTCCACGACGTGAGTTTCACGCTGCGCAAGGGCGAAATCCTGGGCTTTGCCGGGCTGGTCGGTTCCGGGCGGACGGAAGTGGCGCGCGCCATCTTCGGCGCAGACAAACGCACTGCCGGGACGGTGCGCCTGAACGGCGAGCCGCTCGACCTGAAATCGCCCTACGACGCCATCTCGCGCGGCATCTCGTACCTGAGCGAAGACCGCAAGACGCTCGGCTTGTTCGTGAAGATGCCCGTGCGCGACAACATCGTGTCCGCCTCGCTGGACCGCTTCGCCAACCGCCTGTGGATGCTCCGGCACAAGGCGGTGCGGGAACACTCGCGCCGCTACGTGCAGTCCATCAACATCCGCACCGTGAGCGACGAGGTGGCCATGCTCAGCCTGAGCGGCGGCAACCAGCAAAAGAGCCTGCTGGCCAAGTGGCTCAGCACGCAGCCCGCCGTACTCATCGCCGACGAGCCAACGCGCGGCGTGGACGTGGGCGCGAAGAGCGAGATCTACAAGCTGCTGGACGAGCTGGCCCGGCAGGGGACCTCGATCATCATGATTTCCTCGGAATTGCCAGAAGTGATCGGCCTGAGCGACCGGATCGTGGTCTTCCACGAGGGGCGCATCACGGGAATCCTGGAAGGGCCGGACGCCACGCAGGAAGCGGTGATGAAATATGCTACAAAATAACCTCACCACGCCGGGCAACGCTGCCGAGTCCGTCCCCGCGCCGGTCCCCGCCGGTCGCGCGCGCCCCAGGCGGCTCCAGGGCCTTTTCTCCATCGAAAATCTCCAGGTCATGGGTGTGGCGCTCGTCATCGTCATCATCTCGGTGACGATGCAGGCGAATTTCCCGCGCTTTCTGCACCCGCTGAACCTGGAAATCATGATGGTCAACTTCCTGCCCGAAGCGATCATCGCCCTGGGCATGACCATCGTGATCATCACCGGCGGCATTGACCTGTCCGTGGCGGGCATTTACCCGTTCACCGCGATCATCGTCGGCAAATTGCTGGTGGCGCAGGTCCCCATCCCGCTGGCGGTCGTTCTGGCGTTGTGCGCCGCCGCCGGCATCGGCTGGATCAATGCCTTCATGACGAACACGTTCAAGGTCCACCCGTTCATCGCCACGCTGGCCACGCTGCTCACGCTGCGCGGCGTGAATATCGTCATCACCGAGGGCGGGACGGTGTCCGGCTTTCCGGCGGCGTTCAAGGAATTTGGGCGGGCGCGCCTTCAGGCGGGCGGCGTCATCGACATCCCCATCGCGCTGATCATCTTCGCCGCGCTGGCCCTGGTGATCGGCTATTCGTTGCGCAACCACCGCTTTTTCCAGCAGGCGTACTTCATCGGCGGCAACAAACGCTCGGCGCGCATGTCGGGCATCAAGGTCGAGCGCTACATGTACTTCGTGTTCATGCTGAACGCGACGCTGGCCGGGCTGGCGGGCATTCTCGTGGCGGCGCAATTCGGCGCGGCGAGCAACAGCTACGGGCAGAACATGGAGCTGCGCGTGATCACCGCCGTGGTCATCGGCGGGGCGAGCCTGAGCGGCGGCGTGGGCACGATTCTGGGCACAACGCTGGGCGTGGTCTTTTTGGCCATCGTGTACAACGCCTTCGCCATGACCGGCATCTCGACGTACTGGCAGGACGTGGTCATCGGGGCCATGCTGCTGATGGCCGTGTTCCTGAGCGAGTTCCTCAAACGACGCCGCACTGCTCGCTGAGAGAAGCGCACGGACCGTAGTTTATTGTACCCTCACTCCCCCGGCCCCTCTCTCCCTCAGAGCGAGAGGGGAGAAAAGCCAGATACGCTCTGGGTCTTCCACCCCTCTCCATGAGGGAGAGGGGCCGGGGGTGAGGGTTTGACGTACTCTAACAATTGATGTCCTGACACCGTCCGCCAGGCCGGCCTTCCCATGCGGTGAGGGACGCCGGTTCAGATTACGTAGTCGTTCCCGTTCATCCGGCGTCGTCAGGCGCGGGCTGTCTTCAATACGCCCTGCCGCAAACGCCGCCATACAGACGAAGAGAGGGATAGCATGAAGCCCTTCAGCTACTTTCAACCCACCGATATCCGTTTCGGCTCCGGGCGCATCCGCGAGGTGGGCGAGATCGTCCGCTCGTTCGGCGCGCGCTGCCTGATGGTCACCACGGCCAACACCGGCGACCTGGCGGCGATTTTCGCGCGCATCCGGGGCATCCTGGAAGCCGCTGGCGTGGCGGTCGCGCACTTCGACGGCGTGATCCCCAACCCGACCACCGACTGCATAACGGCAGGCGCGGACATGGCCAAAGCCTTTGGCGCGCAGGTCGTGCTCGGCGTGGGCGGCGGGTCGAGCATGGACGCCGCCAAAGCCATCGCCGTGGAAGCCACCCACCCCGGCACGTCGTGGGATTACCTGTTCTTCCGCGAGGCGAAGCCAACGGACAAAACGCTGCCCGTGGTGGCCGTCTCGACCACGTCCGGGACCGGCTCGCACGTGACCCAGGTGGCCGTCGTGACGCACACCGCCACGAAGACCAAATCGGCCATCTACAATTCCATCGTTTACCCGCGCGTGAGCATCGTCGACCCGGAGTTGGTATTGACCGCGCCGCCGCACGTCACGGCCTGCACCGGCTTTGACGTGTTCTGCCACGCCTTCGAGAGCTATATCCACGTCGGCGGCTCGCCGTACACCGACCTGCTCGCCGTCGAGGCGATGCGGCTGGCGGCGAACCATCTGCCCGCCGCCGTGGACGACGGATCGAACCTCGTCGCGCGTGAGGCGATGGCCTGGGCCGATACGCTGGCCGGGTTGTGCATCGCCAACGCGGGCGTCACGCTGCCGCACGGCATCGGCATGACCATCGGCGGCCAGTGCCCGCAGGTGGCGCACGGCGAGGCGCTGGCGGTCATCTACCCGGAGTTCACGCGCTTCACGTATGCTTCTGCCGAAGCGAAATTCGCGACGATGGGCCGCCTGTTCAATCCGGCGCTGGTCCGTGAGCCGGACCACGTCGCCGCCGCCGAGTCGTGCGCGGCCATCGACGCCTTCCTCAAGCGCATCAACCTGTGGCTGAGCCTGAAGGGGCTGGGAGTGACGCCAGAGGACGTGCTCGCCATCGCGGACAACAGCCGCGTCTTGCCGGATTACAAGAATAATCCACGCATCGCCAGCCGCGACGAGATTTTCGCCATACTGCAAGCCAGCTATGACCGCGAGAGCGCCCACCAGCCGGTTTGAACCGGAGCGCCTTGCGGAACTGCCTGAGTGCGCCATGAGAAAACGCCCGTGCGCTGCCGCCGGGCGTTTGCGTTTTGCCTTCACGGCGATAGACTCGGCGGCCATGCGACGCTGGACACTCCGCCTGGTATGCCTTGCCCTGATGCTGGCCACGCTGCCCGCTGGGGCTGTGCCCGTCCACGCCCAGGACCCGGTTTCGTATATCCTGGGCCGGATCAACGACCTGCGCGCCAGCCACGGCCTGAACACGCTCGGCGTGAACGGCCAGCTCACAGCGGCGGCGCAGGGCCACGCCAACTATCTGGCCAGCACGGCGTATATCCATCCGCACCGCGAGCGCGACGGTTCGCTGCCACAGGATCGCGCTGCGCGGGCCGGATACGGGGGCCGCGTGGGCGAAAACGTGGTGGGTGGGCAGAGCGCCTCGCCGGAATGGGCGTTCAATTGGTGGATGCAGTCGCCCGCGCATTACAACAACATGCTCGCTGAGTGGACCGAGGTGGGCATCGCCTACACGGACGGCGGCCAGTACGGGCGCTGGTACGTGACGGTATTCGGCAACATGGGCCGCGAAATCCGGGTGGGCGAAGGCGTCACCGGCGGCGCGGGCACTGCCGTTCCGGGCGGCGCTCCGGCGCGGCCACCGAGCACGCCGCGCCCCACCGTGCCGCCCACGCTGACCTTCACGCCCTCGGTGACGCTCACCCCGTCGCTGACTTTCACGCCGCGCCCGACCTCGACATCGTCCCCGACGTGGACGGCGCAGCCGCCCACCGAAACGCCCATCGTGCTCGAAATCTCGCCGCAGCCGATGACCGAGACGCCGACGCCAGAGAGCGAGAACCTGAACGCGCCGCCCACGCCGACCGCCGGTCCGGTTGAGGCGGCGATGGTGGCCAGTCTGCCGCCCGTCGAGGCCGCGCCCGCCGAATCGAGCGCGAATGTGTCTGCCGGAATTGGCGCGGGCTTCAGCGTGCGCGATCTGATTCCCTGGGCGCTCGGTTTGCAGGTGGTGGTCATCGGCGGGCTGGTGCTCAGCGCGTTGTTCCGGCGTCGGCGGTAGAATACATACCCTCACTCCCCCGGCCCTGCTTGCCCGCAAGCAGAAGGGGAAGGGTGAGGGTTCTTCTTCCTGCTCAGGAGGTCACGCCGCCGTGCGCGGAAAAATCGTCGTCATCCTCATGATCGTGGGCGCGCTGGCGCTGCTCGCCTATAGCCTGTGGTTCGTCGGCAGCCGCTCGCAGGTCGATGAGCGTTTCAACATGCGCCGCGAGCCGCTCACGCCCGGCGCGCCGGGCGCGTCGATGCTGCGCGAGGTGGTCGGCGACTACCGGCGCACCGCGCTGGACGTGGCCACGCTCGACTCGGATGCGCCCGACCGCCACGGCAGCGCACATTACGACGTGGAAGGCCACGACGTGACGCTGGATGTGCAGCGCGTGCCTTCCCCCGGCCCGACCATCGAGCAGCTATTTGCGGACTTCGCCACACGCGCGGGCGGCGACGACGCGGCGGGCACGGTTATCCGGCTCCATCCCGACGCCGAGACGCCCTACGGCTACGGTGTGTACTCCGCGCCGACGTACATCTACTACGAGTTCACGTGGCGCAATGGCGATTGGGTGCTGCGCGCCTCAACCCGCGATGCAGGCAGCGAAGGCCTGCTGCGCTTCGTGAACAACTACAATTTCTGACCCGGCGGCGCGGCCCTCGAAGCCACGAAGTGTTAAGATGGCCGCGCGCCGTTGTCCACACACCATGGCGCAACCAAACTGGCCGGGAGTGCCTTTACGTCGTTCACTTTTGTTGCGGCGATGGCTACTTTTCCTGAACAATACTTAAATCTCCGTGAAATCTGCTTTACTGAATTGACTCCGGA
Source organism: Anaerolineae bacterium (assembly GCA_020851855.1). GTDB lineage: Bacteria > Chloroflexota > Anaerolineae > Aggregatilineales > UBA2796 > JADZBY01. The sequence goes on along the minus strand of JADZBY010000559.1, from coordinate 3,231 downwards.
TCAAGAGTCTGATACAGTACGGACAACCTCGTCATGAGGGATCCTCATCTTTTCATTCGGAGGAATGTCATCATGTTGTATCTGCCTCGTGAAGAAGGCCAGGGCCTCGTAGAGTACGCGCTCATCCTGGTCTTGGTCGCCATCGTCGTGATCATCATCCTCGCTATCCTTGGCCCGGCCATCGGCAACGTCTTCTCCAACATCGTTCGCAGCCTGTAATTGCCGGTCCGCATCCACGCGCGGCGCCCACTTCGGTGGGCGCTTCGTTTTTCTGCCCCACGATGACCACGCATCCCGATCCGGCCCTCGAAAATGCCGTGAACGGCCTGAAGAACGGCACGTATGTGCTGCACCTGCGCCTGGACGCGCCGTGCAGGCTGCCCATCGGCGGGCTGGGCACGCTGTCCATGCCGCACGGCTGGTATGCTTACGTCGGCAGCGCGCAGGGGCCGGGTGGGCTGGCGGCCCGGCTGCGGCGGCATCTGGCCGGGACGGGCCGTATGCACTGGCATATCGACTATTTGCGGCAAAAAGCCACCCCGGTGGGCGTGTGGGCCTGTGAAGGGGCGGCGCTGCTGGAGCACGTCTGGGCGCAAGCGCTGCTCACCATGCCGGGCGCGGGCGTGATCGCGCCGCGCTTCGGCGCGTCGGATTGCCGGTGTGCAACCCACCTCGTGCACTTCCCGGCGCTGCCCGACGCCGCTCTATTCCGGGCGCTCGCCGGGCCGCGCCTGCCGCCGGATGCGCCGTTTCACGTCTTCGCCGCGCCAGCCGCCGGTGACGGTTGAGTATCGTTCCCCATTGCACCACGCCTATATCGTCTATAATGGGTTGCGCCCCGTCCGCTTCGAGGTGCAGCGGCGCGCCTGTGCCACGGTGGCCGATGTGCTGCACGAAAGGTGACTTTAGATGTCCGGTTTCTTCGACGCGCTGCGTCATTTCGTCATCACGGAAGCTGATACGCAGGTCAACGAGGTGCGCCAGACGTGGGCTATGCCCGTCGAGGCGCGCGTGGCGGCGGGCGACGCCGTCACGGGCGTGGAAGTGGTCGGCGCACAGGATGGGCTGGTCTGGTTACGCTGCCCGGAGAACCTGTCCAAATTCCGCCCGTCGGACGCCCTGCGCCTGCACCGGGGCGACCCGGACGCCGCCGAGGGCATGCTGCAATGCACGCTGCTTGAAGACCAGGGCACAGACCTGTTGATTGGCCCGGCGTGGGGAACGACCCTCGACGGGCTGAGGCCGGGCGGCGGCTGGCATCTGGACCACGACCTGATCGATACGCGCGACATGCTGCTCAAGGCGCTTGATACGCTGGAGATGTCCGGCCCCGGCGCGCGCGTGACGCGCCTCTTGCGCGGTGAGATTGCGCCCGACGGCGACCCGGCGCGCGAGGCCGAAGCGCTCGCCCTTGCCGATGGGTTGGGCCTGAACGCCGCCCAACACGAGGCGTTCGTGCGCGCCTTTTCGGCAAAGGATTACTGGCTGATTCAGGGGCCGCCCGGCACGGGGAAAACCTGGGTGCTGGCCCATCTGGCAGTGGCGCTGGCCAACGCAGGCGAGCGCGTCCTGGTGACCGCCTTCACGCACCGCGCCATCAACAACGCGCTGCGCAAAATCGCGAGCGTCAGCGGCTACCGGCACGTTTTCAAGGTGGGCGATGCGATCAACGCCGACGACCTGGGCGACGCGCCGAATTACGAGGATTTCCGGCAAAGCCCGTACCAGCCGGGGCAGGTCGGCCTGATCGTCGGCGCGACGTGTTACGCGGCCCGCTCCCGGCGGCTGCGCGACGTGCGCTTTGACACCGTCATCTTTGACGAGGCGGGGCAGATCACGCTGCCCGTGGCCATCGCCGGCATGATGTCCGGGCGGCGCTTCATCTTCATCGGGGACCACCGCCAGATGGGGCCGGTGATCGCCGCGCGCCACGCCGACACGTGGGTGACGCGCTCCGTGTTCGAGACGCTATTCACCCGCGCGCCGGGCACACTTCTCGACGTCACCTACCGGATGAACGCCGAGATCAACGCCTTTCCGAGCCAGCGCTTCTACGATGGGCGCATCCAGCCCTCGGACGAGGCGCGCGGGGCGCGGCTACAACTGGCGCGCCCGCCGGAGCGTTACGCCGATGCGCTCGACCCGGCATACCCGAACGTTTTCGTCGAGGCGGCGCACCGGGGCTGCCAGATGCGCGCGCCGGAAGAGGCCGAGATCGCTGCCGGGCTGGCCGCCGAAGCCATCGCGTGCGGCGTCCCGGCGGCGCAGATCGCCATCGTGACGCCCTACCGCGCCCAGGCCCGCCTGATCCGCACCCACCTTGCCGCGCTGCCCTTTTCCACGCGCGAGGTGGTGGTCGATACGGTGGAGCGCATCCAGGGGCAAGAGCGCGACCTGGTGATCCTGTCGCTGACGACGAGCGATCCGGAGCACGCAGCGCGCGGCGCGGAGTTCTTCTTCCAGCCCAACCGCCTGAACGTGGCCATCACCCGCCCGCGCGTCAAACGCATCGTGCTGGGCAGCCCGGTCCTGTTCACCTGCACGCCCCGCGAGCCGCACCTGCGCGCCTGGGTGGAGCATTTCGGCGCGCTGTACCGGTCCGAGCGCGTGGTGCGCCCTGACCCGGCGTGAGGTATAGTTCCATCCTTCACCAATGCGGCAGCGGCGCAGGGTGACTGACTATTCCTCGAACCAGCAAGCAAGGGCAGGCCCGTATGTGGACAGTCGAAGGCAAAACCTGCCTGATCACGGGCGGGACCAACGGCATCGGCAAGGAAACGGCGCGTGGGCTGGCCCGGCTCGGCGCGCATGTCGTCATCGTCGGGCGTAATCCGGCCAAGACGACGGCCACGGTCGACGAATTGCGGCGCACGACGGGCAATCTGCGCGTGGATGGGCTGGTCGCGGACCTGTCGCTGATAGCCGAGATGTGCCGCCTTGCGGACGAGTTCCGGGCGCACTACCCGGCGCTGCACATCCTGATCAACAACGCGGGCGCGTACTACGACAAGCGCGCCGTCACCGCCGAAGGGTTGGAGCGCACCTTTGCGCTCAACCACATGAGCTACTTCGTGCTCACTCTCGCCCTTCTGGACATGCTCAAGTCCAGCGCCCCGGCGCGCATCCTCAGCGTGTCGTCGGGCGCACATGCCATGGGCCGGCTGCGCAAGAGTGACCTGAACTACGAGAAGAGCTACCTGGGCTGGCTGGCCTATGGCGATTCGAAGCTGT
>JADZBY010000558.1 GCA_020851855.1 Anaerolineae bacterium | reverse complement strand
ACCCTCACTCCCCCGGCCCCTCTCTCCCTCAGGGCGAGAGGGGAGAAAAAACGGGAATCCTGGGTTTCCGCACCCCTCTCCATGAGGGAGAGGGGCCGGGGGTGAGGGTTTGCAGACACACTCTAGGAAGCCCTTCAGGGCGCCATCAGACGCGCTCTGGCCGGACGCGCGCGCCCGTCTGTGCCGACTTCAAAATCGCCTCGACCACGAGCACATCTTGCAGGGCTTCTTCGGGCGCGCCGCGCGCCGGGGTGCTGCCTTGCCGGATTGCCTTCGCAAAATCTTCAAGCTCGGCCTCGACGCCGTCGCGCGGGGCGGGGATCTCCGTCGTTTCGCCGCCGCGCACGATGGTGACGCGGTCACGGCCCACGCGCAGGCTGCCTTCCGTGCCGGTGATGTCCAACGTCGTCTCCCAGGGCACGCCGACGGCATACGTCGAGGCGAACGCGCCAACCGCGCCGCCCTCGAACTCGAAGGCCACGGCCTGCGTATCGATGGGCGGCAAATCGGGCCGGACCGCCGCTGTGACCGCCGAGACGGCAGCGATCTCGCCCAGCAGCGCGCGCAGCCCGGCGATGTGGTGCACGCCGCCATCGAGCAAGAAGCCGCCCTGGTAGCTGGCCGCACGCCGCCAGGGCGTCGTGTAGTACTTGTTTCCCGGACTCACTTCAGGGTACAGCGCCCAGCTAAAGAACACGGGCCGCCCGATCTGCCCGTCGCGGATGGCTTTTGCCGCCGCCTGGATAAAGCCCTCGTAGCGCCAGTTCTCCGCGACCATCCACACGCCCCGGCGCGGGATGGCGATCAACCGCCGCGCTTCCGCCGAACCGGTAGCAATCGGCTTTTCGCTGACGACGTGCTTTCCAGAGCGCAAGGCGGCCTCGGTGGCGGCTTCCATCTCCTGAACGGGCAGAAGCAGGTCGATGGCTTCGATGTCGTCGCGGGCATAGAGCGCCTGGGCGTCATTCGTGGCCTCGACCGGGTAGGGAAACATGGCCGCGATCTTCTCGGCGGACGCGCCGGAGCGGCTGGCCACGGCGACGACGTGGTAGGCATCGCCCAGGGCGAGGATGGCGGGCGCGTGGGCATCGCGCGCGAAGATTCCAGCCCCGATCAGGGCGATACGAACGGGCGAGTGAGCGGTCATGGTCGGTCCTTTCGTAGAAGTTGATGGCGGAGCATACCTGCGTAGAGATAATGATACCTTCACTACACTGCTCGTTAGGAATCTGACGGTGGAACAAGAAAACTATCTGAGCCTGGCCTATGACCGAGAGCCGATGTACTGTAGCTGAGTATTGGGGAGCCACGCCGCGCTATCTCACGGGAGATTGGCGACGATGTGCTGTTGCGCCTTGATCCCGATACCGGCGTGGTTGTCGGCCTCAACGTGCTTCATCTCTCCACGCGGAGCAGCCTGGAACAACTGCCAATTCAGGTGAACATGGGCGAGGCAAGCTGATCGCACTCGCCCGACATCAAACGACATTCTTCCGGCGTCTTACGGCCACCGATTCCCCGACTCTGCGGTATGCTTACCGTGGTTCAGGGAGAAATCGGATCATGCCCCCCTTTGATCGCAGCCAGCTTCAGAATACGAAAGTCATCCGCCTCGACCCGGACGATCAGCCCTGGAGAGTGTGGCCGGCGCCGCTCGACGAGATGCTCTCGGCGCACGTCACGCCGCCCGCCGACGCGCTCGCCGTGCCGCCGTGCCGCCACTTGCAGCCTGCCTTGTACCCCGACGCGCTGTACTGGGGCGCGCACCTGCGGCGCATCAACGAGCAGGCGTGGCTGTACCACCGCGAGTTCGACGCGCCCGCCGGCGATTACCGGCGCGCCTGGCTGCACTTCGAGGGCGTCGACCAGTACGCCGCGGTGTGGGTCAACGGCGAACTGGCGGGTGAGCACGAGAGCTACGCCACGCCCTTTGACCTGGACATCACGCGCATGATCCGGCGCGGCGTGCGCAATACACTGCTGGTGCGCGTCACGTCGCCGTGGGACCTGCCCACACCACGCGGCGCATATCCGGTGGATCATGTTTTGCGCCGCATGGTGAAGGGCACGTATGAGCACGGCGAGGGCGTCATCCCGCCCGACGTGAATCCGCTGGGCATCTGGCGGCCCGTGCACCTGATCCTGGACCAGGGCCTAAGCCTGGATTGGCTGCGCATCACTGCCGGGACGGATGGGCGCGCCGACATCAGCGTGGCGCTGTGTAACGCGACCGGCGCGACGTGGCACGGCTCGCTCGCCCTGAACATCGAGGCGGAAAACCACGACGGCCCCGGGACCGGCATCATTTTGCCCGTCGAATTGCCGCCCGGCGACCGGACGCTGCGCCATACGCTGCATGTGTCCGGCGCGCGGCTGTGGTGGCCGTGGGACCAGGGCGAGCCGAACCTGTACACGCTGCGCGCTGTGCTGCATGATCGCGACAGCCTGCCGCTCGACGTATCGGATACCACGTTCGGCTTCCGGTCGGTGGCGTTGGAGCGCACGGCGGCCCGCTTCACCTTCCGCGTCAACGGGCGGCCCGTCTTTCTGCGCGGTGCGTCGTACTTTCCCCACCTGTATTTCTCCGAGGTCAGCCGCGAGTCGCTGGCGCGCGACGTGGAACTGGCCAAACGCGCCAACCTGAACCTGCTGCGCGTGCACGTCCACATCTCGCCGCCGGAGTTGTACGACATGTGCGACCGGGCCGGGATACTCGTCTGGCAGGACTCTGACCTGAACTGGATGCATGAGACGAGCGAGGAATTTCAGGAGCGCGCGCTGGCCGTTCAGCGCGACGTGATGGCGTCATTGCACAATCACCCGTGTTACGTGATGTGGTGCTGCCACAACGAGCCGACGATGGTCTACTCGCGGCGCGAGAACCTGGAAAAACGGCCCGACCCGGCGCTGTACGCCGACGCGCGCCGCACCGACCCGACGCGGCCCATTTTCCTGTGCTCCGGCCAGATGGACCGCGACTGGCGGCGCAGCGGGGATTCGCACTTCTATTACGGCGCGCTGTGGTCGAAACGCTTCACCGAGGTGCGGCGGCGAAAGCGCGTGTACCTGGGCAGCGAGTTCGGGGCCGAAGCGCCCGCCGCGCTAGACACGCTGCGCGCGCACCCGGTCGCCTGGGAGCGGTTGGGCCACCTCGCGGAGCAGATTCCGGACCTGTGGGCATACCAGGCGGAGCTGACGCGCTTTTACGTGGAGCATCTGCGGCGGCTGCGCGCGACGAGCTGCGCCGGGTACGTGCACTTCTGGCTGGCCGATCTCGCGCCGTCGGTCGGCTGCGGCGCGGTTGACTCGGCGCGCCGCGAAAAGCCGGCGTACGCGGCGCTGCGGCAAGCTTCTACGCCGCTCCAGGTGTCGCTGGAGCACGACGGGCGCAGGCCGCTGGCGTTATGGGT
>JADZBY010000557.1 GCA_020851855.1 Anaerolineae bacterium | reverse complement strand
TGCGCGGTGCGCGTGGCTTCCGGGATGCGCGGCGCATGGGCGGTGGCCGTCAAGGCAGCGGGCGTGCTGGTGGCCGCCACGTCTGCGTAGGTCTGGCTGAAGGTCAGGCCAGGCATCGTGCAGCAGCGCACCACCTCGATCCAGCTGTTGCCGGGCCGGAGCGGCATCGGGCGTGTGCCCTCAATATCGTAATACAGCCCCAGGCCGGACCGGTTGCGCCCGCGCCGAATCCAATAGCCCTCGACCATCTGCCCGTCGCGGAATACCCAGGCGCGCTGCCGCCCATAAAGCAGGATGTCCATCGTGCGCGTCCCGTTTTCCGTCTCGTAGATGTCGGGCCGGTCCACGTGGTACGCCTCGAGGATGATCACGTTCGCCGCGCTGAGCTGTTCGCCGGTGCTAGCGTCGTAGTGCGGCAGGCCGGTGTTCCAGCGGTAGTAGCGGTTGTCGGCGGGGTTGTACAGCCAGCGCGCGTCCTGCTCGCCAAACCACTGGATGGCGATGTCATTGATCGGCTCGCCGCCCGGATCGGGCGCTTCCTTGAATGAGAAGCCGCGCACGTTGACGCCCTCGTTCACGCCGCGCTCGGTCGCCATGTCCCACATCTGGTACGTGTTGCCGAACATGGTGTGCTCGTAGGCCTTGCCGGGGATGGGGAAGCGGCAGAACGGCGGGCAGTTGTCGCCAAACATGGGCGAGAGCGTCCAGCGTTTCCAGTCGGCGTCGCGGATCAGCGCCCGGATGTTGTCGTTCACGCCGCTGAACGCATACAACGCCTGGTACATGACCACGAGGTCAAAATCGGCCAGCCGCCCGCTGCGCACCGAGCCGACGTGCTCGTTGCCCTGGCTGCGGTAGATAGCCGCGAAGCGGGTCACGCCGCCCTCAACCTCGTACTCGTAGACAATATCCGCCTGGGCGAGGCCGTGCTGGGGCCGCACCACGGGCGGGAAGTTCGAGATTTTGACGATCAGGTTGCGCCGGTTGGCCGCTTCCTCGTCCGGAAAGGGCAGGCCGGTCAGCGTGTTGATGCCTTCCGGGTACTCGTCCGGGCCGATGAGGGTGGCGCTTGGGAACGGCGTATTGGTGGGGATCAGGCCCGCGTGCGCCAGCAGCCCGCTGACGGGCGCGCTGATCAGGACCATGAGCACGACGAAGAACAACAATCCCCCGAAGACTCTGAGAAGGCGATTCATGGCGCGGAAGTATCCTCGTGTCGTCATCCGTGAGACGGGTAGTGTCGGGCGTTTATGCGCTTGTGGAGCGGGCGAAACCGGCATCCAGAACGGCAAAGGATACCGCGCGGCGCGGGAATTTGCCATCGGGCGTTGCCCAAGCGTGGGGAAAGAAAACCCCCTATCCCTGCCCTTTCCCCCATGAAGAGGGGAAGGGAAAACCGGCTCTGGGGTGGGGAGAATAAGCCCGAATTTCACCAAGTTGAAGTAACAGCAGGGGAAAACACGGCGGGCCGCCCGGTTTTTACCCGAACGGCCCGCCGCGTTTTGCCGCCTTCTGGCGCGCCAGAGAGCCTTACGGCGCGAAAGGCCGGATGGTGATGTTCTCAAAGGCAGCCGTCGATGGCGTGGTGGTATTGTGCGATGTGAGCGCCACGCCGATCAGGTAGGTGCTTGACATGTTGATCGTCCGCTGGCCAAGCTGTATCCAGTCGCCGGATGTCGGCGTGCCGGAAACGGTCGAGTAGTAGCCGGTGAAGACGTTCCCAACGCGCGTTATGCGCACCCAGTGCGGATTGGTCTCGGTTATACCAGCCGACGAGCCGGCGGTGGCGACAGAGGACCCGGGCGCGCGGAATTGGTAGACGATATTGTTCGACCGGGTGAGCACGACGTCGGCCATTGCGCTGCCCTCGTGCTCCCGCTCCCGGATCATGACGCCCGCCTTGGACCATGCGTTCGCCGCCGTGCCGACCCAGCGCACACGCGCGATGACTTCCATGTCGCCCTGCCCGGCGACCCAGGCGAATTGCCCCTCGTCGTATGTGGTCTCGAAGTCACGGCCGTACGCCGTCAGCGTCACGGCGTTGCCGCCGCCTGTCTGCGAGCCGGGCCTTGTATCGAAGCCGCCCAGGTCGCCGGATGTCCAGTCGGTGGTGTCGCCGCCGCGCCACAGCTCGATGCCCGCCACTTTGGCCTTGTGTAGATTGATGTCTGAAGCAGTCGAAGAGTCGCCGCCCCGGAACCAGAAGGCGAGATAGCCGTTGCTCACATCGGCGCTGGTGATAAGCACCGTGAAGGGGCCGAGCTTCCGCCACTGTCCTGGCCCGCTGCTGTAATAGTCGTTCACCAGGCGCGGACCAAAGGTGTCATCGCGCAGGTACACGTCGTAGGTCTGCGGCGTCGAGGTGTCCTCAACCACGTACACATAGGCCGTGTACGTGCCCACGTCGCTCGCCGTCAGGCCGCTGACGCCGACGCGCATCCCGTTGCTGCCGCCATTCCATTCCATCCAGGTCTGGAGCATGGTGGCCAGTGTGCCCGACGCGCCGTCCGGCGTGGTAGTCATGCTGCCGGCGGTCGCATTCGCGGACGCGCCGTTGCCGGCCCAGGCCCGGAAGCTCTGCGAGCCGATGCTCAGCGCTGGCCCGTTGACGTTGATCCCGGAATAGAAGTACGGCTCAATGACCACGCTGGCATTGCCGACAATGGACAGACCGCCCACATCGGTAGCGCGGAACGAGAACGATGTCGTGCCCGTCCAATCCACCGGCGGGCGATAGCATAGCTGCGATCCCTGCACCGACGCTGTGCCGCGCGCCGGCTGGGTCAGGATCGTGAAGGTATGCGTGTCGCCGGGCGAGTCCGTGACGCTCGGCGCGGCGCAGTAGGGCGGGGCCGTGGTCGAGGTGACCGCCGCGCCGGAGATGGTCGCCGTGGCGGCGATAGGCGCCGCGTTGATCGTCGTATTGCGCGTGTAGAACTCGAAGTTGTCGAGCAGCCAGCCTTCATCCTGGCTGGTCAGATTGCCGAGCGTATTCAGCTCGAATTTGAAGGTGATCTTCGCCTCTGCGGCGAACGTGCCATCCGGATTCGTGCCCATGATGTCGTAGGAGCGGTCGATCCAGTCCGTGCCAAACTGGCCGGGGATGAAACTGCCGCCCGACGGGTTGTTGGGCGTGTGTTCCAGGATTTGTGTCCAGGTCATGCCGCCGTTCAGCGAGTAGTAGAAGCGCGCGTAGTCCGTCGACGTCAGCGAGTAGCGCTCCTGGAAGCCGACCACGCCCACCCGGTTGGCCGGGATGGTCAGGTTGCCGTTGAGGATCAGGCCGGTGCGGTGCAGCGCGGCGTAGGTGTCCGTCGCCACCGCGCCCGGCGAGGTGCGCGCCACGTTCGACGGCTCGGCCTGCCGCAGCTCGATGCGGCCCGGACCGGACGCCGCGTCGGTGGTGTGGTAGTACTCCACGCGGATGTCGTAAGCCTGCCCGGCGGACATGGTATACGTGAAGTAGTACGAACCGGAGTCCGCATCCACCAGCCACGGGTCAGACGCATTGCGCGTCGTGGCGGTGACGAACGGGCGCTCCAGCGTCGCCGGTGTGAGCGGCGCGCCCCAGCTCGCGCTGGACGGCTTGATGTACAGCCGCGCGCCGCCGTTCAGGGTCAGGCGGAAGCGGTAGGTGGCCGAACGGTCCGCCTGGTAGCGGCGCGTCCAGCGCATCAGGT
>JADZBY010000556.1 GCA_020851855.1 Anaerolineae bacterium | reverse complement strand
TGGATGATGCAGAGGCCTTTGTCGGCGCACAGCCCGTCACTGCCGACGCCGCGCCCGTGTTCGCTGCGGAACTGCTGCCTGCCAACGGCAACCGGGGCGAAGCGCTGCTGCGGCGCAGCACACTGCCTACCGTCATCCAATACCTGGACCGGCTGCAAGCGCTGGGCGTGGGCGGCGTCACGCTCGACATCAAGCTGCCTATCCTGCTGGAAGACTATCCACGCGCGGCAGACTACCTCGATTTCTACCGCGCCGTGGTCACCGACGTGCGCCGCCGGGGCATGAGTCTGCTCATTGAGAGCGGCCCGGCGTTCAGCGGCACGATTTTTTCGTCGATCCCGTACAGCTTTGCCGATCTGACAACGGCGGAGTACTTCGAGAAGCGCGAAGCCATGCTGGTGACCATCGCCGCCGAGCTTGCGCCGGACTATCTCGCCATCGGCACAGAGACGAGCACTGAGGAGATGCTGATCGGGCAGCGCTTCAGTGATGCGGACTTCGCCGCGTTCGTGCACCGGGCGGCGCTGAGCATCCGGGCCGCGAATCCGGCGGTGCGAATCGGCTCTGGCTTTGGTGTGTGGGAGAATCCGGCCCAGGTGCAGGCCCTCTTGAACGATCCGGCATTGGACTACATCGGTCTGCACATCTATCCGCTGAGAACCGCCAACCGCGACCTGATCGAGGTCACCGTCCGGCTGGCGGACCAGATCAAGTCGGCGAGCAAGCAGGTGGTCATTGGCGAAGCATGGCTGTACAAGGCGATGCCGGACGAGCTGACCGGGCCAAGCGTCGGCAATTTTACCGAGGTGTATGCCCGCGACGTGTACAGCTTCTGGTCACCGCTCGACGTGCGCTTCATCACGCTGGTGAAGCAAATGGCCGAAATGCAGGGCTATGCGTATGTGTCGTTCTTCTGGTCAACGTATTTCTTCGGCTACGTGGACTATGCCGACTTTCCGGAAGGGACCAGCCCGGCGACGCTCTTCCTCGTCGAGAACCGCGCCGCCTACGCGAATATCGCGCGGGGCGCGTTCAGCCCGACCGGTCAGGCGCTCCGGGACATGCTCGGCGGATCATGAGGGCAGCGCTTCCGATCCCGAATCACAACGGGCGAGTCCGCGTGGACTCGCCCGTTTGGTTGATTCGTCAGTTTGCGCCCGGATGGATTTAGCGCGCCATGACCTGGCCGAGCGTGGCGCAGGCCGGGCAGCCACCGCCGGGCCGGATGATGGCGTAACCGCCCGTCGGGTCAGAGCCGCCGAAGAACGGGAAGTCGACGTTCCACACGATCATCAGGCGCACGTTGCTGCGCGCCGCCGCCACCGCCGCCTCGGCCAGCCACTGCGCCTGGTTGGCGACCGTCACGTTGCCCGCCCAGGCAAAGCCGCTGGGCAGAGCGCCGTAGCCTTCCGGCGACAGGTAACCAAGCTCCGTGAAGCAGGCGCGCATACCGGGGAAGTACTGCATGGCGCGCTGGAGCATGGTCGAAAAGTAGCGGGTCGGGTAGCTGTCGCGCGGGTCGCCGCTGCCCTGGTTCGGGCTGACGATACCCTCATTGTAGTGCACGCCGATACAGTCCGCCGCCTGGGCCGCGCCTGCTTCGGCCATGCCCTGCATGTACACGTCGTCATTCCAATAGGCGTCGGTCTTGCCGCCGGGGCCAGCCGCACCGGTCGGGGCCGGCGCACCGGTGATGACCATCGTGTTCGGGTTGGCGGCCTTGATGGCCTGGTAGGCACGCTTGAGCAGGCCGTTCACGTAACTGGCCGGGTTGATCTGGCCGGTTGGCCATTCCCGGTCGAGGTTCATCTCGTTCCAGATTTCGATGCCGTCCGCGCCGGCGCTGGCCAGAGAGGCAACGTAGGTGGCATATTCCGCGAAGAACGCATCGCCGCGCCCAATGTCCGAGGGCGTGCCGACGATGGACACCAGCGCCTTGAGGCCGTTCGCCTTGGCGTTCTGGATGAAGGAGATCGCGTTGCCGTCGCCGGGCCGGAACTGGCTCTTGACCCAGGTCATGCGGGCTTCGCGCACGCGGCCCAGCGTCCCGGCGTTCAGCTCCAGCACATGGCCGCCCAGCTCGAAGTTGCCCGCCACCGCAGCGCCCGCCGCGAGGCTGCCGCCGCCCGCCGTGCCTGCCGGGGCCGTGCCCGCGATGCCGCAGTCATAGACCGTCTTCAGGTCAATCGTAACGCGCAATTCGTAGGTATTCGGGTTGCCGAGGGGCTTGATCGTGACGCGGTAACCGGCTGTCTCACCGGCGACAGGCGTCTGGCCTTCGGGCGCACAGCCGAGCATGCTGTCGGGGAACATGGCCAGTTCCCAGAACCAGTTGTCGACGTAGCGCAGGTTGGTATTGATCTTGCGCGCCAGCACCTGGCGGGCCGCGTCAAAAGGCGCCCAACCGGGGGGCTGAGGCGTTGCGTTGGGGTCCGCAGGCGCAGGGGCGACGGTCGCCGCGCCACCGGGAGCCGCGCCGCCGGGAGCCGTGGTGGGCTGTGGCTGCGCGCCGCCGGCGGGCGTGGCGGTGATGATGACGATAGCCGGGGTAGCCGTCGGGTCCTGCGCAGTCACTTCGGCCATGGGGGCCATGACCAGCAACGCGACGAGGCTGAGCAGGACAATCGTTACGAGTGAACGAGAGTATTTCAACTTGAACCTCCGAGTGTTTTGACAACGTCTCAGGATACATCCTGGGGCGTACGCAGCCGGAGAGCATACCGTTTCGGTCAAGCCGTGTCGAGTCGTGCTCATCACATCGTAAGGTTTTCGTTGCCTGTCCGTCGGGAAAGGCCCTCTCCCTGGTCAGGTCTGCAAGGCAAGCGCATCAAAGCGTCCTCACCCCCGGCCCCTCTCCATGTCCGTCACCCCCAGACCACCCATTGAACGCAAGCGTTCATGGGAACCCGGTCGGGGACCCCGACGGCATGGAGAGGGGGTCAGGGGGTGAGGCGTTTTCCTGCTGCCTGCCTTAACGGCGGATTTTGATGCGATTGCCCTGGTCAGGTCTGGTGGCCCTCTTGCCTCACGGCCCAACTCCGACTATGATCGGCCTGCCTTACCACAGAGAGAAGAGCGGCTCGGACGAGCCGATAATCGAGCGACGATGAGCGACGTACAGACCACTCCGGCGGCGGCGGTGAACGCGCCCATGCGTTTGGCAGCCGTGCGGTTCCAGAAAATCGGCAAGCTGTATCATTTCGACAGCTCGGGTTTTCCCGATCTGGTCGTGGGCGACTGGGTGATCGTGGAGACGATGCGCGGGCGGCAGATGGGGCAGGTCGCCGCGTTTTACCCACCGGAGCCGGGCCGCAACGATTACCGCCCCATCCTGCGCATCGCCACGGCGCGCGACGTGCTGATCAAACAGTCCTGGGAAGATCGGCAGGTCGAGGCGCTGATCGAAGTGCGCGAAGCGGCGGCGCAGATGGGCGGCTACGAGCAGTGCAAGTTCCTTGCCACGCAGTACAACTACGACGGCTCGCTGCTGACCGTCCTGTACAGCACCGAAGACAGCAAGCTGAATTTGAACCGGCTGAAGAACGCGCTTCAGGGACGGTTCCGCGCCCGGTTGGACCTGCGACAGGTCGGCCCGCGCGACGTGGCCAAGCTCATCGGCGGCATGGGCGCGTGTGGCATCCCGCGCTGCTGTTCCACGTTCCTCACCGACTTCAGCCCGGTGTCGATCAAGATGGCGAAGGTGCAGGGCATCTCGCTCAACCCGACGGAGATCACGGGCATGTGCGGGCGGCTGCGCTGCTGCCTGATCTACGAATATGAGCAGTACGTCGAGGCGCGCAAGGACCTGCCCAAGCGCAACAAGCGCGTCGGCACGCCACAAGGGCCGGGCAAGGTCATCGACGTGCACCCGCTGCAAGACGCCGTCACGGTGCTGGTCGAAGATGTGCGCGTGCTGGTCAAGCGCGAAGACATCGTGCCGCTAGACGAGCTTGACGCGCTCGAACGCAAGGCCAAAGCGGGCTGCGCCAAGAACGAGAGCGGCGGCTGTGACTGCGGCGCGCGCCGTCCGAAGAGCGCCGAGGACGGGGAAGGCGACGAAGAAGACGGCATAGCGGGCGATCTGGGCGACCTGGACGAGTGACGGCGACACGAATCAAACGGCGGCTGGCGACAAATACCCGATGACGAACACAACCGATCCTCTTCCCTTGCAGCGGGTGATGGCCCTCTTTGCCCACCCCGACGACCCGGAGTTTTTCGCCGGGGGAACGCTTCAAAAATGGGCCAGCGAAGGCAAATCGCTGGTGTACGTGCTGGTCACCAGCGGCGACAAGGGCACGGATGACCCGGACATGACGCGCGAGCGCCTGATGGCCATCCGCGAGGCCGAACAGCGCGCCGCCGCGGCCTGCGCCGGTGTGGAGAAGGTCATTTTTCTGCACTATGCCGATGGCGAACTGGAACACACGCTCGATCTGCGCCGCGACCTGACGCGCGTTATCCGGCAGGAAAAGCCGGACATCGTCGTCACCAATGACCCGCAGACGTACTGGTTCCGCCACGGCGCGATCAATCACCCCGACCACCGCGCCATCGGTGAGGCGGCGCTCTCGGCCATCTATCCCTCGGCGCGCGACCGGCACACCTTCGTCGCCTTGTGGCGCGATGAAAAGCTGGAGCCGCACAAGGTCCGGCAGGTGTATCTGGCCGGCACGCTCAACCCGAATTTGAAGGTGGACATCACGCCGTTCATGGACCGCAAGCTGGCGGCCATCCAGGAACACCGCAGCCAGGTGCGCGACGTGGAAGCCATGATCCAGCGCCAGCGCACCAACCTGCGCGATCCGGATTTTGGCGAGGAGTCGCCGCGCTACGTAGAGCAATTCCGCGTGCTGACGCTGCGGTGACAGAGTCCGGGCAGGGCGTTATCATGGCCACACCATACAGCCACAGCGTTCTCTCGCCCCGCCCGGCGGCGCACTCGCCCGACCTGGAACACGTCGTATGCGACTATTGCGGCGCGGACCACGTGAGGATGCTCGCCCGGCTGCAACCGCCCGCCGAGATGGCCTTTCCCATGCACCGCCTGGGCGCACAGGCTCTTCAGCTTGCCGGGATGGCCGTCCACTTCGTGCGCTGCCTGCGCTGTGGGCTGGTGTACATGAACCCGCGCCTGACCGAGCCGGCCATCGCCCGCTTCTACGACATGATCTATGCCCGGCCCGGCGCAGCGGCAGCTTTTGAAAGCGACCAGGCGCGCCACACGGCGTATATCCTGGACCAGACGGCGCGCCTTCTGGCCAGGGCCGAAAATGCCGCGCCGCCGAAGCATCTGGACATTGGCTGCGGCGCGGGGCAGTTGCTCGCGGCGGCGCAAGCGCGCGGCTGGCAGGTGTACGGCTCCGAAGTATCGACGGTGGCCGCCGAGCGCGCCTCGGCCCGGCTGGGCGTGGCCATCCATGTGGGCGACTTCCGCGACATGGCGCTCGAACCGGCCTCGCTGGACGTAGTGACGCTGCTTGCCGTGCTGGAGCATGTGCGTACGCCGGTGGATTACGTGCGCGACGCCGCCGCCTTGCTCAGACCGGGCGGCGTGCTGGTCATCGAAGCGCCCAACGTCGCCTCGCTGGAGTTCCACGTCGCTTCGGCGCTGGGCCAGACGTGGCGCGGCTTCATCATCGAGCACCTGTCCTACTTCACGCCGCGCTTCATGCGCCGCCTGCTGGCCGATCTGGGCATGGACATCATCGTCCTGACCAGCAGAATCCCGTGGACGCGCGTCCCGAACCCGTTTCGCGACGCGGCGGCGCTGCTCCGGCGTCCCGAATCAGCTTCTGGCGGGGATCAAGCACCGCCAGGCCGGGAGATGCTGGCTATTCCGCCCTTGCCGCCCTTGCCGCCGGCGTCGCTGCCACGCCGCATCGTCCGGCAGGCGAACAATTACGCGCTGGACACGCTATCCTGGCTGAGCGACCAGGGCGGCGCACGCGGGAACACCCTGATTGTGTGGGCGCGCCGGGTGGCGTGAGGGACGGTTCTTTACGTCGATGCGAGGATGGCGAGGAACAGGCAGAATCCGCAGATGAGCGGCAGCGTCACGGCGAGGACCAGACACCCGAAGCGTATGACGCGCTGCCGGCCAAAGAACTCGCTCACGCCGCCGAACAGGATCGAGCCGACCTCGGCGAACAATCCGGCCTGAAGTACAAACGGCGCAGCGGCCAGCGCCAGCGACAGCCCGATGACGCCTACGCCGGCCAGCACGCTGAAGATGACCAGAAGCTCGACCACCTCGGCCTTGTCCCTCAATGAAAACGCGGGCGCACAAAGTTTTCTGTGCTCCCGCGTTCGACTCTATCCGCGCGCGTTCGTTTTGACGAGCGGCTCAGTGCGCCGACTGTTCCACGGGCACGATGCCGACAGACGGCTTGCCGCGCGCCTCAAGCTCTTTGGCGATCAATTCCCGGCGCAGCACCTTGCCCACCAGCGTGCGCGGCAGCTCGCTCACGTACTCGTAGCGCGTCGGAATCTCACGCCGGGCGAGCCGCTCGGTGCTCTGCGCGAACTTGACGATGTCCTGCTCGGTAAGCGTCTGGCCCGCTTTGACGATGACCCACGCCTTGAGCATTTCCTGGCCCGCTTTCGACGGATCGTCGTGCGGCACGGCGGCGACGGCCACTTCCTGGATGGACGGGTGCTCCAACAGGACCTTTTCCACCTGGGTCGGGTAGACATTGAAGCCGCCGATGAGCGCCATATCCTTCTTGCGGTCCACGATGTAGAAGTAACCTTCTTCGTCCATGTAGCCGATATCGCCCGTATACAGCCACTTCTTGCCATCCGGGCCGAGGCGCAGCGCCGATTCTGTCTCGTCGGGCATGTTGTGGTAGCCGATCATCAGGTTGGGCGACCAGATGACCAGCTCGCCAATCTTGCCGACCGGCACATCGCTCAGCTCGTCGTCCAGGCTGACCACGCGCATCTCCACGTCCGGGAAGGGCAGGCCAATGCTGCCGGTGCGGTTCTCGCCATAGAGCGGATTGCAGCACACGGCGGTTGGGCACTCGCTCATGCCGAAGCCTTCGATCAGCTTGCCGCCGGTCAGTTCCTCAAAGCGGCGCTTGGTGGTGGGCGCGAGCGGCGCAGAGCCGCTCACGCAGGCCCGGATCGAGTGCAGCTCGTATTTTCCCGCCGCCACGTCGGGATGGTTGTTGATGGCGTTATACATGGCCGGCACGCCCATGAACAGCGTCGGGCGGTAATGGTCGATCACTTCGAGCACGTCGTGCGTATCGCGCGGGTTAGGGACCATGATCATGCTCGCCGCCAGCGAAACGGCGGTGGACAGCACCGTGACCATACCGAAGACGTGGAAGAGCGGAATCGCCGCCAGGAAGCGCGCTTCAGGCGACGCCGCGTCGAGCAGGAAGGCGCGGATCTGCACCAGGTTGGCCACGAGCGCCTGGTGTGTGGAGACTGCCGCCTTGGGGACGCCCGTCGTGCCGCCGGTGTACTGGAAAATGGCCACGTCGTTGGGGCTGACGTTCACGTTGGGGCGTTTGCCCTTGTAACGCGCCAGCAGATCGGGCAGCGCGTGGTCCACCGGATGCTTCTCGATGCGGTGGCCTTCTTTACGCTCTTTGGCCACGGTGAAAAGAAAGGCGGCCAGCCCCGGCAGGTATTCTTTGATGTTGGTCACGATCACGTTCTTGAGGTCGGTCTGGGGCTGAATCTTCTTCACGGTATTGTAAAACAGGCTCAAGGTGATGATCGTCGTCGCGCCGCAGTCTTTGAACTGCTCGATGAGCTTTCCGGCGGGGTGGGTCGGGTTGGCGGCGCACACGATGGCCCCGATCTTCAGGACGGCGAAGAAGGCGATCGGGAACTGCGCGGCGTTGGGCAGCATGACGGCCACGCGGTCGCCCTTCTTGACGCCCATGTCGAGCAGCGCCGAGGCCAGCGCGTCGCTCTGGTCGTTCAACTCGCGGTACGTCAGCTCCGCCTTTTTTCGCCCAAAGAGCGGCAGGTGCGCCGAAGTCAGCACGGCGGTCCCGTCCGGATTGCGCGCGGCGGCGTCGATGAGAAACTGATGGAGTGGATGGCTCGGATACGGTTGTAGTGAACGCGGAACGCCCTTGTCGTAGTGCTTCAGCCAGGGTTTGTCGGCATACGTTACGCTCATGGTCGTGACCATCCTTGTGAAACGCGCCCATTTTTCGATCAAGTATAAGCGACGATATAGCCTTTTCCAATGTTTCAGCGACAGGCGTAAGAAAAAGGGGTGGAAGGCAAGCGCATCAAAGCGTCCTCACCCCCGGCCCCTCTCCATGTCCGCCACCCCCAGACCACCCATTGAACGCAAGCGTTCAATGGGAACCCGGTCGGGG
>JADZBY010000555.1 GCA_020851855.1 Anaerolineae bacterium | reverse complement strand
TTGCCGTGGCCGCTCCACATGGCCGCGCGCGCGCGCCGGTACACGCCGTAGCCGCCCAGCGCCAGCACGAGCGCCAGCGCCAGCGCGATCATGTACGCCAGGCTGCCCACTGCCCGCACGAAGTTCGTCAGGCCGATGAAGCCCTGGGGGACCAGCACGCCGCCCTGCATACTGATGAAAAAGCCGTAGACGACGGCCAGCAGTTGAAAGATCAGCGCGACCAGCACCGCCGGAGCGACGAAGAGCAGCCCCAGCACGGACTCGGTTGCCTTCGACCGAAAGCGTCCCACTGCCAGTTCGCGCGCGTTCTCTTTCTCGGCGACGGTGCGTGCAGTGGTCGAAGTCGTTGCCATCGCTCATCCCCCGATGACCGCGTTGGGCACACGCGGCGTAGACAAGTGCCCGCGCTTCGCGACCGACGTTCCGCCAGCCGAATCTGGTCACGGGCCAGCGTAAGTATAACCCATGCGCCGGTTAAAGCGGTGTTAAATGCCGCGCTCTGACAGAGGATGTCTATCGGGTGCGCGCGCCCTGCGCTTATGGATTTTCTCAAATGAGTCACGGATCGTATCGCCCGGACCTGAAGGTCCAGGCTGAACCTACGAAGCCCTTCGGGCTGAAGGCATGGTCCAGCCCGTCAGGGCTTTGTAGGTTCAACCCGGCGCTGCGATCTTCGCCGCGCGCATCAGGCCATCGTTGAGCGCCTGCTCGATGCGGTGTTCCGGCGGCACGATCAGGTACTCGGTCGCGTCCCACTCCCCGTTGATCAGGGCGTCCAACATGCGGCGATTGCCTTCCAGCCGCTCGAAGACCCAGCCTTCCAGCTCCGCCTTCTTTCGGGCGATAGTTTCTACTTTGCTCGTCTCGCCCATGCCGGTATCGATGAACGCCGCGCGGCTGTAATGGCGCAGCCACTTGCGCATCTCTTCCATGATGTCGTTGGCCGTCTCTTCGCCATATTTCGCGACCAGGCGCTCATATTCGGCGTCTTCCATCTCGATATTCGCCGCGCCCAGCGTCACGCTGCTGCCTGGCTCCAGCCGCTCGATATAGTCCACGCTGTACCAGTACGTGCCGGGATGGCGCTCAAATTCCTGCTGGTAGCGCTGCCCGGAGCCGAGATAGAGCGTGATGCAGTCGTGGGCGCGTGGGATGACCAGCGGCGTGTGGCGCGCCGCCAGCCCGACCGTGGACGTGCCGCACATGCCATATACGAGCAGGATCGCGTCACACTCGCCGGGCTGGATGGCGTCGATGGCCTCTTGGAGCACGACGCGCAGGCTCTTTGGGTGGTTGTGCAGGCCCTGTTTGAACAGCCGCACGCTGATGATGTTCGGGGTGGATGCGGCGGCGGCGTACACGCTGCGCGCCAGCGCTTCACAGGTCAGGGCGATATAGTGCGGCATGGAGTTTCTGTGAACCTCGTTCAACTAGGCACGAACGATTTGTCAGGATCAGGGTCAGAGCGCGTGTGCAAACGCTCACCCCCCGGCCCTTCTCCCTCATGGAAAGGGAAAAAGAGACACGGCGCATCCGGTCCTTCTCCCCTCTCGCTCTGAGGGAAAGAGGGTCAACGCGGGAAATGGCCTTTGCAGATCATCTCTATTCAAAGCTGGCCAGCGCTGCCTCGACGCCGTCAAAGATGGACAGGAAGCGGTCGAAGCCGCTGATCTCGAAAATCTGGCGCACTTTCGCGGCTGGCTCGGCAATGCGCAGATCGCCGCCGTTCGCCCGGCAGCGTGTGACGCCCTCGGCCAGCACGCGCAGCGCCGCGCTGTTCAGGTAGCGCACTTCGGCCATGTCTACCACGATGCGGAACTGGTCACGCAGCAGGATGTTCTGGACGGCGGCCTTGAACGGGTCCACGCCTTCGCTGTCCAGCCGCCCCTCGGCGCGCAGGACAATCACCGCGCCGCCGGGCCGCGTCTCTTCACGCTCGATGACCGATAACATGCCTCTCTCCCTGCTACAATGGACCTATTCCGCGCGCAACGTCGTGCCCGGCCCGTCGTCGTCCAATAACGCGCTCCGGATGTTACCCGGCCCGCCGCCCGCAATGCGAATCTCCAGGCCCGGCGTTTTCTTCACCAGGTCGAGCATGGCGCGCACTTTCGAGGCCATGCCGCCGGTCACGTCCGCCCCGTGCGAGCCGCCCAGCGCTGCCTCGACCGCCGGGAAACTGCGCGGCGTGATTCGCGGGATGATCGCGCCGTCCGCGCCATACACGCCATCCGTCTCGCCCAGCAGCACGATGCGCTCCGGGTGCAGCCGCCCGGCCAGATAGGCGAAGATCGTCTCGGTGGAGATGATCGTGCCGCCGCGCACCGGATCGAGCGCGATGTCGCCGTAGACGACCGGCACAAGGTTGTGCTCCAATGCGGCCCACACCGGCCCGGCGTCCATCGAGGACAGCCGCCCATCCACGCAGCGCGCCGACGCGAAGGGTTGGATCGGCAGCACGGGCAACCCGGCCTCGGCCAGCGCGTCGAGCACCAGCGAATTGAGCCGCCGCGCTGCCAGCCCGACCTCGGCGAAGCCGCGCCACTGCTCCGGCGTGCGCACGCCGTCCATCGTGCCGTATTTTTGCGCGGCGACGTGCCCGAACGAGCCGCTGCCGTGCCCGATCAGCACTTGCAGGCCGATCCGGCTCTGAAGCGCCTCGGCGAGCGCGGCGGCGGCGCGGCGCGTCTCGTCGGCGCGGAAATATTCCGGCGCGCGCTTGTCGGTGATGAACGATCCGCCCAGTTTGACGAAGATGAGCATCCGCGATCAAGTCTCCACGTTAAGCCGTGTGCGCCCGCGCTTATGGATCTTCAGATATTAACGCGGATCATCGGGCGTGCCCGGCGCTGAAGCGACCGGGCTGAGTCTACAAAGCCCTGGCGGGCTAGAACTGCCTTCAGCCCGAAGGGCTTCGTAGCTTCAGCCTGGACCTTCAGGTCCGGGCGATGATCCGGACTTATTTGGGAAAATCCGTAAGCACGCGGCTAAACCGACGAGACCCTGCCGACTGCAAAACGGCCCGCTTCAGCCCGTCAGGGCTTTGTAGCTTCAGCCCGGCGCTTCAGCGCCGGGCAATACCATCCCGCACCGCGCGATACCTCACCGCGCCTCAAGCGTCATCGGCCACAACTGGTGCGCGCCCGCCTCGCGCAGCGCCGCCGCGACCCGGCCCGCCTGTTCCGGCGTGACCAGCGCGATCACGTTGCCGCCACGCCCACCGCCGGACAGCTTCGCGCCGAGCGCGCCCGCGCCCAGCGCCGCCTCGACCAGCCGGTCGAGCAGGCCGCTCGATACCGTCAGCGCGCGCAAGAGATCATGATCCTGGATCATGAGCGCGCCGAGCGCCGCCGCATCGCCCGCTTCCAGGCAGCCGCGCGCTTCACGCACGATGTGTCCGATGGCCTCGATGTGCCCGCCGTACTGCTCCGGCTCGGAGTCGACCAGCCGCCGCACATCGCCCACCGTTTCGCGTGTTGAGGCGCTGACCCCCGAATCGGATACCAGGAAATGCAGCGCCCGGCCCACCGAAAACGGCTCCGGCGTCTGGCCGCGCACGAAATACACCGGGCGTCCGAAGACGATCACCGTGTTGTCAATGCCGCTCGGCGTGCCGTGGTGCATCTTTTCGACCTCGTACACCAGCGTGTTGAGCGCGTCGCCGTCGAGCGAGTGGCCGAGCGCCGCACTCAGCGAGCGGATCAGGGCGGCGGTCACGGCAGCGCCGCTGCCAAAGCCGCTGCCGATGGGGATGGTCGAGCGAATCTCGATGGACAGGTCCGGCGGTCGCGCGTTCAGGGCGTGGAGCGTCAGTTGCGCGGCATAGGTCAGCGCGTTGTCGGGCGTTTCGTCGTCCAGGTGCACGCGCAGCACGCGCCCCACGTCGTGCGCCAGGATGGTCAGGCCGTCGCCGGGCGGCGCGTCGGTGGCGTGCGCCGTCGCAGTCAGGGCGGGGAAGGGCACGGCGATGGCGGGCTGGCCATAGACCACCGCGTGCTCACCCAGCAGAATGATTTTGGCCGATGCGCTGTGCATAATGGACCTAATTGAGCATCTTTGGCAAAAGGTAAATAATCGCGCCCGTGGACAGCACGAACAGGATGACCGTGATCAGCAGGGGCCGGTCTTTGAACAGCACCTCGTCCGGCGCGCTGCCCTCGCCGCGCACGTGAATCAGGTACAGGTAGCGGAAGATGCCGTACATGGCGAAGGGCACGGTGAGCAGCATGTAATAGCCGCCCATGCTCGTGCGCGCCTCGACGGTGTACAGCACGTAGGACATGAGCAGCGAGATCATGACCATGCGCAGCATATCATCGAGCAGCGCCATGTTGTACTCGCGGAACGCGGCGCGCACTGCCGTGGCGTTTTCGGCCATCATCAGCATTTCCTGCCGCCGCTTGCCGACCGCCAGGAACAGCGCCAGCATTCCCATGCACACGTATAACCACGGCGAGAAGTTCGTCACGGTGATCACGACGACGCCGGCGATCACGCGCAGGATGAAGCCGCTGGCCAGCGTCAGCACATCGACGAGCACGACGTTTTTCAGGTAGAACGAGTAGGCGAGGTCTTTGGCGTAATAGGCGATCATGACCAGCCCAAGCGGCACGCTGAAGACGAGCGCCGCGCCGATGGACACCACCGGCAGCACGATGGCCGCTACGATGGCGATGGGGATGGGCAACTGGCCCGACGCGATGGGCCGGAAGCGCTTCTTGGGGTGCTGGCGGTCGCGCTCCACGTCCACGAGGTCGTTGAGCACGTACACGGCGCTGGACAGCACGCAGAACAGGGCAAACGCCACCGCCACGCGCACCAGCGGCTCAAGCTGGGCGATTTTGCCGTCGAACAGGATCGGGATGAAGATGAACCCGTTTTTGACCCATTGTTTGATGCGCATGGTGCGCACCAGTCCGCCCAGCCAGGCGAGTGCCGTGCGCCGGGCAGCGGGCGCAGCAGCGGACGACTTTTCCACGGTGTCTGTTTCCGTCTTTCCCCGTCCTGTTTCAGGTACAATCTGGGGCCATTGTAACACGACACGCCCGAAAACCGGCATAGTGGGAGTCGGCCTCACCCCCGCCCCTTTCCGCTTCGGAGAGGGGTCGGGGCGAAGTCAGCCTGCGACCACTCGCCGCGCAGTTCCCCCTCTCTGCGGTGTACTCAGCGTGGAGAGGGGCCAGGGGGTGAGGAGAGTTCTCGATGCCTGCCCGACAAACCGAACGGCTTGACGTGCTGCTGGTTGCGCGTGGACTGGTCGACAGCCGCGAACTGGCCCGCCGCCTGATCATGGCCGGCGAGGTGCGCGTCAACGGCCAGGTGGCGGACAAACCCGGCCACCGCGTCGCCGCAGACGCCGAATTGAGCGTGAAGGCTGCGCCGCGTTTCGTCAGCCGGGGCGGCGAGAAGCTCGACGCCGCCCTCAAGGCGTTCGGATTGCCCGTCGCGGACCACATCTGCGCGGACCTGGGCGCGAGCACGGGCGGCTTCACGGATTGCCTGCTCCAGCGCGGCGCGCGCAGGGTGTACGCCATCGACGTGGGCTACGGCCAGCTCGATTACCGCCTGCGCACCGACCGCCGCGTTGTGGTCATGGAGCGCACCAACGCCCGCCACATCGAAAAACTGCCGGAGCCGGTGACGCGGGTCAGTGTGGATGCCTCGTTCATCTCGCTGCGGCTGCTGCTGCCGGTCGTGCGCGGCTGGCTGGATTCGTCCGGCGGGTCGGTAGTGGCGCTCATCAAGCCGCAGTTTGAGGCCGGGCGCGCCGACGTGGGCAAAGGCGGCGTGGTGAAGAGCGCCGGGGTGCACGCGCGCGTGCTGCACGAGGTGCTCGGCGCGGCGGCGGCGATGGGCTACGCCGTCGCCGGGTTGATCCGCAGCCCGCTGACCGGTCCGGCGGGCAACGTCGAGTTCCTGGCGTGGCTGGCGGTGGGCGGCGACGCGCCCGGCGTCCCGTTTGACGTGGACACGAGCATCGCGGCGGTGACGGCAAACAGCGCCTGAGCGCGGTATACTTGCCCTGCACCGAACGAGGCGAAATCTACCGAGATCATCGACATCATGGCGCTTATCTCCAGATCGCTCACCGGCATGAGGGCATTCTCGCTGGTCTGGTTCGGGCAGGTCATCTCGCTGACCGGCTCGGCCATGACCGCCTTCGGCCTGACGCTGTGGGCCTACCAGCTCACCGGGCAGGCCACCGCGCTGGCGCTGACGGCATTCTTCGGCTTTGCGCCCACCGTGCTGCTCAGCCCGTTCGCCGGCGTGCTCGTGGACCGCTGGAACCGCAAGCTGGTCATGATGTTCAGCGACCTGGGCGCGGGCCTGTCCACCATCGTCATCTTCGCCCTGTACGCGACCGGCAACCTGCAAATCTGGCACTTGTTCGTCGCCAATGCCTTCGCGGGCGTCTTCCAGGCCTTCCAGTTCCCGGCCTATTCGGCGTCCATCTCGCTCATGCTGCCCAAGGAGCAATACGGGCGGGCGCAGGGCATGATGGCCATGGCCGAATCGGGATCGGGCATTCTCGCGCCGATCCTGGCCGGGGCGCTGCTGGGCATCGTCGG
>JADZBY010000554.1 GCA_020851855.1 Anaerolineae bacterium | reverse complement strand
TGTCATAGGGCGCTCAAACCCCGCCACCTAGAGGCGCGCCAAACCCAGCCATTTTGAGGCGAAAGGGGTTCGTCGCGTACGTTCTGTTCCTTCTTGTTTTGAAGGAGCCGGCGGACGATGGCGAATCAGCTCAAAATGGCGGATGTACAAGCACTTCTGGCATTGCACCAGCGTGGCTGGTCGCAGCGGCGTATTGCCAGGGAACTGGCGATCGACCGGGAGACGGTCGGGCGGCATATCCGGTTAGCGCAGGCGGCGGCAAACCCAGCCAGCGCGCCCTCCGGCTCTGGGGATGTCCAGGCGGGGACGGATGGTTCAAATGCCGCCAGCGCGCCCTCCGGGTCGCCGGGGGCGCTTTCGACCAGCACCAGCGCGGCCTGGCCCTTCCGCACAGTCATTCTGGAGAAGCTCGCACAGGGGCTGCAGGCGCAGCGGATCTACCAGGACCTGGTGGCACCGGGACATGGCTACGCCGGCAGTTACTACAGCGTGCGGCGGCTGGTGAAGAAGCTCACGGCCGCCAGCGAGCCGCCGGTGCGGCGGATGGAGTGCGACCCGGGCGCGGAGGCGCAGGTGGATTTTGGGCGGGGTGCGCCGGTGGTGGATGCCCAGGGCAAACGCCGCGGGACGTGGGTCTTCCGCATCGTGCTGTCGCACAGTCGCAAAGGTTACAGCGAGGCGGTGTACCGCCAGACCACCGACGAGTTCCTGCGTTGCCTGGAGAATGCCTTCGCCTACTTTGGCGGCGTGGCGCAGACGCTGGTGATCGACAATTTGCGCGCCGCCGTGAGCCGGGCGGACTGGTTTGATCCCGAGCTGTGCCCCAAGGTGCGGTCCTTCGCGGAGCACTATGGCATCGCCATCCTGCCCACGCGGCCGTACACGCCGCGCCACAAGGGCAAGATCGAGAACGGCATCAAGTACGTGAAAAACAACGCCCTCAAGGCGCGCAGCTTTACTTCTCTGGCCGATCAGAACCGCCATCTGCTGGAATGGGAACAAGCCGTCGCCGACACCCGCATTCACGGCACCACCCGCCAGCAGGTCGGGAAGCTCTTTTTAGAGGCGGAGAAGGCGGCGCTGGCGGCTTTGCCCACAGGGCGCTTCGATCTGTTCAGCGAGGCGCTTCGGCGCGTCCACCGCGATGGCCATGTCCAGGTGCAGGGCGCGTATTACTCCGTCGGACCGGAATACCTGGGCTGCGAAGTCTGGGCACGCTGGGACGGCCGGCTGGTGCGACTGTTCGATCAGCGGATGCAGCCCATCGCCGTGCATGCCCAGCAATCCCCCGGCCGCTTCTCCACCCATGACGCGCACATCCGCCCGGAGAAGATCAGCGGCATTGAGCGGGGGACCGGCTGGCTGCTGGGGCAGGTCGATATGATCGGGCCGGAGGCCAAGACGTGGGCCGAAGCGATGTTGGCGCAGCGTGGCATCGCGGGGGTGCGGGTGCTCATGGGGCTCTTGAGCCTCAGGAACAGTCAGTCGTCACTGCGGATCGAGGAAGCCTGCCGGGTGGCCGCCAGTCACGGGGCTTATCACCTGGGCAACCTGCGGCGTCTGATCGCCGCGCGCGAGAGCGCCCCGGCGCAGGAATCCTTCGCGTTCGCCGAATCACATCCCATTATCCGCCCCCTTGCCGATTACGCGCAGTGGCTGCGTGAGACATTGACCCATCAACCCTCTATTACAAAGGAGAGTGCATGATCCGACCTTCGTTGACCCAGGCCCTCAGGCAGCTTCGGCTATCGGGACTGTTATCCAGCCTGGAGGTGCGGCTGGCCGAGGCTGCCGGCAACCGCCTGGATCACGGCGAGTTTTTGGAGCTGCTGCTGCAGGATGAACTGGCGGTGCGCGCCAGCCGGCAGGTGGAGCGGCGGACGAAAGGGGCGCTGTTCCGCGAGACCAAGCCGCTGGACGAGTTCGACTTCGCCTTCAATCCCAGCATCAAGCGCAAGCAGATCCACGAGCTGGCCAGTTGCAAGTTCATCCGGGAAAAGGCCGACGTTCTGTTCCTGGGGCCGCCGGGCGTGGGCAAGAGTTTTTTGGTCCAGGCGATCGGCCAGCAGGCCATCAAGTCCGGGTTCCTGGTGCTTTACCGCTCGATCTTCGATCTGGCGCGGGACTTTTTGGAGGAGCAAGCGCCGGTCCAGCAGGACAAGGTGCTGGCGCGCTACCTCAAGCCCGATCTGCTGATTGTGGATGATATGGGCATGAAACAGCTGCCGCGGCGGAGCGGCGAGTATCTGCTGGAGATCATCATGCGCCGCCACGAGAACCGCTCGACCATGATGACTTCCAACCGCCCGCTGGAGGACTGGGCCAAGCTCATTGGCGATGTGCCCGCGGCCACTGCGATCCTGGACCGCTTCCTGCAGCACGCCCAAATCATCAGCATCACCGGCAAAAGCTACCGCCTGCGCAAAGGCGCGGGACCGGATCAGGAGTCGCCAAAATCCGGCAAGGCCGCCGACGAGCCAGCCGTCAAGGAGGCGGTCGCGTCATGAGGAAGAACAACGCATTGCGTGGGGGCTCTGCCCCCCGCCCCCCGGGATTTACCGCTTCCCGGCCTCCGGCAGGCAGGGTGACAAAAAAGGCCGCCTCCAACGAGACGGCCCCTGCCGTATGGCCACCAGCGGGCGCTCGGGTCGCTTCCCAGCGTTGCCCTATCCTCCCGCCGGCCGCGGAACAAATTAGCACCGTTACTTTGCTCTGTATAGCTCTTCCCGCGAAAAAAACGGCTGCGACGCGCTTGACGAGATTCCACCATGCAACGTAAGACATCATTTATCACTGGCTGGTTTTGAAGCGCCCCGAAGTGGTGGGGTTACGAGCGCTCGGTGACAC
>JADZBY010000553.1 GCA_020851855.1 Anaerolineae bacterium | reverse complement strand
GGCCTGCAGAACATCCCGCGCCAGCTCTACGAGGCGGCGGAGATCGACGGCGCAGGCGTGGTGAAACGCTTCTTGCGCGTCACGCTGCCGCTCCTGACGCCGACCATCCTCTTTCAGCTCATCATCGAAATGATCGACTCGTTCAAGGTCTTCACCGAGGCGTTCGTCATCACGCAGGGCGGGCCGCTCAAACAAACGTACTTCTACCTGCTGTACTTCTACGAAGAAGCCTTTCAGAACTTCAACATGGGCTATGCGTCGGCGCTGGCGCTGGTGCTCACGGTCGTCATCCTGGCCGCGACCATTTTCGTCAATTCCACGTCCAAACGCTGGGTCTTCTACGAGTCCTGAGTCAGAAGGGAAGCAGCTGTGGCCCAACCGGTAGCCCTGACAACGCCGTCGGCGGAGCGGCGCGCGGTGAAGCATAAACGCAAGTGGACGGTGGGCCGCATCCTGGGTTATACCACCGTCTATATCCTGATGACGGTGATCGCGCTCGTGTTCATGATCCCGCTCCTGTGGATGCTCTCCACGGCGCTCAAGTCGCGCCAGGAGATTTTCGCCTGGCCGCCGGTCTGGATTCCGCTCGATCCGATGTGGGGGAACTTTCAGGCTGCGTTCCAGAAGTACCCACTCGCCCAGTTCATGGGGAATACGCTGTTCCTGATCGCCGTGAACACCACCGGCTACCTGATCTCCGTGCCGCTGATCGCTTACGGCTTCGCCCGGTTGCGCTTTCCCGGCAAGCCGGTCTTTTTCGTGCTGATGCTGAGCACGATGATGATTCCCGGCCAGATCAAGCTCATCCCGCTGTATTCGCTCTATTCGCGGCTGGGCATGATCGACACGTACTGGCCGCTGACGTTGCCTTCCTTCTTTGGCGATGCTTTTTTCACGTTTTTGCTCATTCAATACATGCGCACGATCCCGCGTGAGCTGGACGAGGCGGCGCGCATCGACGGCGCGGGGACCTGGACGATCCTGTACAAGGTTATCCTGCCGCTGTGCCGCCCGCCGCTCACCGTGTTGATGGTCTTCACCTTCCTGTGGACGTGGAACGAGTTCCTGCAACCGCTGGTGTACCTGAACAACTTCTACTCGTACCCTATCTCAGTGGGGCTGGCGTTTTTCCGGGGCCGCTACGGCGTCGAATGGAACCTGTTCATGGCCGCCACGCTGGTATCCATCGCGCCGGTGCTCATCCTGTACTTCTTCGCTCAGCGCCACCTGATCGGCGGCATTGCCTCGGTCGGCTTGAAAGGATGATGGCTTACGAATGGCTCTTGACGGGAACGATCTGCGGCGGCGCGCACGGGGCAGCCTGCTGGGCGTCGCCATCGGGGATGCGATGGGCGCAGCCTGCGAGGGTATGTCCGCCGCCGCCATTCGCGAAAAGTATGGCGTTATCACCGGCTTCCTGAGCGACGACGCCGTCGGCACGGACGACACCGATTTTACGCTCTTTAACGCGCACATCCTGCTGACCTACGGGCCGTCGGTCACGCTGGAGCAGGTTGAGGCGGAATGGCGCGACAAGCTGCTGAGCGGGCGCTATTACTACCGGCCCGGCGGCTTCAGCGACGTGATCTCGACGCGCAACCTGCAGGCCGGGCTGCACGCGCCCTCTTCCGGGCAGTTCAACCACCAGATGTGGAGCGATGGCGTGGCGATGGCCATCAGCCCGGCGGGCATTCTTGCGGCGGGCGACCCGGCGCTCGCCGTTCGCCTGGCCGAACGGCTGGGCGGCGTCTCCAATGGGCGGGATGGGCTGTACGCGGCGGGAGCCGTCGCGGCAGCAGTCGCCGTGGCCATGCAGGGCGCGACGCCGGACGAGATGTGCCGCGCTGGACTGCAAGCCACTCCGGCGGATTGCTGGACACACCGCGCCCTGGACCGCGCGCTGGCGCTCGATCTGTCCGGGCGCGATCTCGACTCAGCGCTGGAAGCTATCGAGGCGGCGCTGGTTCTGCCCTGGTGGCCGTGGGCCGATCTGGTCACCGAAGCCGCGCCGGTCGCATTTGCGGTTTTCCGGGCGTGCCAGGGCGTCTTTGAGCGCGCTGTGCCAGCCGGTGTGCGCCTGGGGCGCGACGCCGACACGATCGGGGCCATCGTGGGCAGCCTGGCCGGGGCCTATGGCGGCGCAGAGGCCATCCCGCCCGACTGGCAGCGCCGCGTGAGCGCCTCGACCGGCAAGTGCATCGGCTTCGTGGGCGGCATCCCCATCACCGACATCGCCGACCGGCTGGCGGATATGGCTGCCGGAACCGATCAGAGCGCCGAGGAGCGTGCATCATGACAGACATCAAGGCGCGTTTCCTGGGCGCGGCGTTCGGGCTGGCGTATGGCGACGCCATCAGCTTTCCGGCGCTCTTTCACCGGTTCCAGGCGGGCGAGTTCCCGCGCAAGCGCCACGATTTCCTGTGGCGGACCAACACGGACCTTGACCGGCAGCGCATCACACGGCTGATGGTCCCGTACACGCACCGCCTGCCCGCCGCGTTGCTCGAACCCAGCCCTACCGACGACACGGAGTTCATGCTGCTCACCTTGCGCGCCATCCTGCGGGCAGATGGTCCCCCCACGGCGGATACGTTCCTTGCCGTGTGGCTGGAAGACGTGTTGCCCACGGCGGAGCGTGTGCGCAGCAGCTTCTCCGAGCGCGCGGCCATCGAAAACCTGAAGCATGGGCTTCGCCCACCCGCCACCGGCAACGACAATCCGCTCCATTACGAGGATGGCGCGGCGCTGCGGGCCGTGCCCATCGGCCTGTACAACGTGGGCAGCCCGGAACAGGCCGCCGCGATGGCAATCCTCGACGCGCACATCACGCAGGCTGAGGATGGGATTTACGGTGCGCAGGCTGTGGCGGCGGCGGTCGCGGCGCTGGCAGGCGGCGCGTCCCTGGGAGAGGGTATGGCGGCGGCGCGGCGGTATTTTCCATCCGGCTCGTGGATCGCCCACAACGACGAACTGGCGCGCGCCTGCCGCGCCGAGGCCGAATCGCCGGATACGCTGGCGCTGCTGCTCAGCACGCGCGTCGTGAACACGGTGTATTCGTATGGCAACGCCGCGCCGGAGACGATCCCGGCGGCGCTGGCGCTGGTCGAGGCTTGCGCGGGCGATGTGCAGCAAGCCTGCCTTCACGCCAACCTGATCGCCAAGTCGTCCGATTCGCTGCCGGCGCTGGTCGGGGCGTTGGGCGGGGCGTACCAGGGCGTGGGCGCGATCAGCCCGGCGTGGCGGATCATGCTGAGCACGTGCCGGGGCCTGTGTCTGCCCTTCCTGGCGGGCGTGGACCTCGCCGAACAGGTCGAGTTGTTGTACGCGCGGGTACGGTGATCCCCGCCCCCGACCCCTCTCCCTCATGGAGAAGGGCAGGGGCCGGGGGTGAGGGTTTCGGGGCGAAGGGCTTCAGCATGTCCAGATTGCACGAATATCAGAGCAAGGCGCTGCTCCGGGCGGCGGGCATCCCCACGCCACGCGGCGGCGCGGTTGAGACGCCCGGCGAGGCGCACGCCATGGCAACGGGCCTGGGTGGGCCGGTCGTCGTCAAGGCGCAGGTGTGGCTGACAGGGCGCGCCGGAAAGGGTCTGGTCCGCTTCGCAGACACGCCCGATGCGGCGGCTGAGGCGGCGCGTGGCATGCTCGGCGCACGCGCGGGCGCGTATGCCGTGGAGCGGGTCATGGTCGAAGAGCGCCTGGCCATCGCCCGCGAGTTTTACCTGGGCCTGATCGTGGATGACCGCGCCCGCGCGCCCGTGCTCATCTTGAGCGCCGCCGGCGGCACGGGCATCGAGGACATGGCCCGCGCCGATCCATCGCGCATTGCCCGGCAGGAAGTCGATGTGCGCAACGGGCTGCGCGACTTCGAAGCGCGCGACTTGTGCCGCCGCGCCGGGCTGGGCGGCAAGCTCATGATGGCGCTCAGTAGTGTGATCCTCAACTTCTACGGACTGGCGCGGAGCGTCGAGGCGCGCACCGCCGAGATCAATCCGCTTGCGCTGGTCGGAGACGACCGCCTGATCGCCCTGGACGCGCGTTTCACCATCGACGACAACGCCGTGTTCCGCCACCCGGAGCTGGGCATCGCCATCGCTCGCGAGTTTGATCGCCCGCCGACTGCCCTGGAGCGCATCGCCTGGGAGATCGAAAAGGGCGATTATCGCGGCACGTTCTATTTTGTGGAGCTTGACGCCGAGCCAGGACCGGGCGAGCGCGCCGTCGGATTTCACGGCAATGGCGGCGGCGGCGCGATGATCAGCATGGATGCCCTGCTGGCGCACGGCCTGCGCCCGGTCGATTTTGTGGACACCAGCGGCAACCCACCCGCCAGCAAAGTCTACCGCGCCGCGCGCCTGATCTTGAGCCAGCCGGGGCTGGTGGGGTATTTCCTGAGCGGCAGCGGCTACGCCAGCCAGGAGCAGTACCACACGGCGCGCGGGCTGTCAAAAGCCTTCCTGGAGCTTCGGCTGGCCATCCCGGCGGTGATCCGGCTGGGCGGCAATCGCGAGGAGCAAGCCATCGCCATCCTGAAGCGTGCGGCGGCGGCCCTGCCTGCGCCGGTTGAGGGATACGGGCGCGACACACCGACCGATGCGTGCGCGGCCCGGCTCAGGGACCTCATAGACGCCGCGCCGCCCGCCGGCGCAGCGCCATCCGCGCCCCGCCCGCTGCTGGTGGACGAAACGCCCGCTGAGCCGTACCGCTTCGAAACGATCACCGGCGGCGAGATTACCTATGACCATGCGCGCTGCCGCGCCTGCGAGAGCAAAATCTGCATCGAGACGTGTGACCCGAAAATCCTCAGCCTGGAAGGCGGCGTGCCTGTCCTGAACATCAGCAAGGAGCAGGCCAGGAGCGGCGGCTGCACCGAGTGCCTGGCCTGCGAGATCGAGTGTTATTTCCTGGGCAACCGCGGCGGGCGTATCCGGCTGCCGATTCCCGGCCTGGAGAGCGTCTCGACCGTCCGCAGCGCCGCGCATGAAACGAAAGGGGCGTGAGGGCATGGCCATCCTGATCGACGCGGCGAAACGGGTGCTGGTGCAAGGCATCACCGGGCGCGAAGGGCTGGCCCGCACCCGGCTGATGCGCGATTACGGGACGTGTGTGGTCGCAGGCGTCACGCCGGGGCGCGGCGGCTCGGTGGTCGAGGGCGTGCCCGTTTACGACACGGTGCGAGAGGCGGCGGACAAGGCCGGGCCGCTCGACATCAGCGTCGTGTTCGTCCCGGCGCCGCTGGTGCGCGATGCGGCGCTTGAGGCGTTCGAGGCGGGCATTGGGCTGCTGGTCATCGTGCCAGACCGCGTGCCGCTCTATGACGCGCTCGACATCGCCGCCGCAGCAAAAGCGCACAAGGCGGCATTTGTCGGGCCAAACACGCTCGGCCTGCTCAGCCCGGAACGCGGTGTGCTGGGCATGATGGGCGGGCAGGCGAGCAGTCTGCGCGAATGGGCGCGCTCCGGGCCGGTGGGCGTCGTCAGTCGCAGCGGCGGCATTTCGACGAGCACGGCCTATTATCTGGCGCGCGAAGGCATCGGAGTCTCGACCGTCGTGCACGTCGGCGGCGATGCCGTGGTGGGCATGACCGAAGCAGACGTGTTACGCCGCTTCGAGGGCGATGATGAGACACGGCTGGTCGTGATGTACGGCGAGATCGGCACTTCCCAGGAAGAAGACGCCGCCGCGCTGATCGAAG
>JADZBY010000552.1 GCA_020851855.1 Anaerolineae bacterium | reverse complement strand
TCGGCATTGCGCTGGGCATCGCCGCCGGGCTGATCTACGCCTGGCAGATCGATCCGCGCGTCGTGACGGACACGCGCCCTGCGCAGCTTTCCGGCGAAGGCAAGCGCAACTACATGGTGGCGCTCAGCCTGGCCTACGCCGGCAACCGCGACGTGATCGCGGCGGCGAACCGGCTCAACGAGTTGGGCGGCGACTGGCAGGCGTTGGCCGACGCGGCGTGCGAACTGGCCCAATCCGGCTACGCCAGCACCAGCACCGGCCTGCTCGCCATCCGGGCCATGGTTGAACTGGCCGCCTCACAGGGCAGCGCGGGCTGTGCGTCGGCGCTGCTGCCGGCGCAAGCCGCGACCTCTGCGCCGCCGCCGAGCCTCATCCCACCCACGGCCACCGTGACGCCCGCGCCGACCAAGACGCAGACCGCCGAAGCATCGCCCACCCCGCTGCCGCCGCTGCCCAGCCCCAGCCCGACGCCCGCCGGGGATTTCGCCATCGTGGCGGCGTCGCCCTTCTGTGATCCGGCGGCAGCGGGCCGCATCGAGATCATCGTGCGCAACCTGGACGACAGCGGCATCCCCGGCGTGGCGGTCGAAGTCATCTGGCCAGATGGGCGCGAGCGCTTCTTCACCGGCCTGAAGCCCGACCGCGATCCCGGTTATGCCGATTACAGCATGACGCCGGGCATCAGCTATCAGGTGGCGCTGCCGGGCCTGAGTGACCGCAGCGACCCATTGACCGCGGACGAGTGCACAGCGGGTGGCGCGACGACGCAGCGCTCGTATCGCGTTGTCTTCGAGCGTGTGCGGACGCGATAGCGAGGGATAATCTTCCACATCCCGGCGCGTCGGATTCGGCGGTATACAGGCGTTCCTGAACAGCCATCGTCTATCCTTTCCCCTTCAGCGCACGCCAGACGCGCTCCGGCGTGAAGGGAATCTGCGTCAGCCAGACGCCCGTCGCATCGTGAATCGCGCTCGCCAGCGCCGGGGCGACGCCATCTTTCGGGATTTCTGCGACGGCCTTCGCGCCATACGGGCCGGTCGGCTCGTATGTCTCCACGAAGATC
The DNA here is from genome assembly GCA_020851855.1 of Anaerolineae bacterium. GTDB lineage: Bacteria > Chloroflexota > Anaerolineae > Aggregatilineales > UBA2796 > JADZBY01. The sequence continues at coordinate 7,025 of JADZBY010000552.1, read as the reverse complement.
ACGCGCAATTCGGGCATCTCGTGCGCCTGGTAGATGCGGTACTCGCCAAAGCGGGTGGCCAGCGGCACGCCCTGCTCGTCGTATACCATTTCTTCGCAGTGGCCGTAGCCCAGCGCCTGCGTCATGCCGCCTTCGACCTGCCCTGACGCCGTGATCGGGTTGATGGCGATGCCGCAGTCGACGGCCATGATCAGCTTCTTGACCGTCACCTGCCCGGTGCGCGTATCGACCTCGACCTCGGCAAACTGCCCGGCGAACGGCGGCGGCGAAACGTACGACATGTGGCTGGCGGTGGCCATGATCTGGCGCTGCTCGTCCTTGTGCAGCGTGTGCAGCGCCACCTCTTCGAGCGAGATCGACGCGCCGCCCGGCGCAAATACCCGCTCGCTTTCCAGCCACAGCGACTCCGGATCGTCGACCTTGAGCAGCTTCGCGGCAGCGCGCTGAATCTGCATGCGCACGTCTTCCGCCGCCCGGAGCGCCGCCCCGCCGCTGATGTACGTCGTGCTGCTGGCGTACGCGCCCGTGTCGAAGGGCGTGAAGTCCGTATCCGACGAATGAATGATGATCTTGGACAGCGGCACGCCCAGCGTTTCGGCCACGATCTGCGCGATGACCGTGTCCGAGCCGGTCCCCAGGTCCGTTGCGCCGACGAGCAGGTTGAACGAGCCATCGTCGTTGATCTTCAGGCTGGCCGCGCCCATGTCCAGCCCGGCGATGGCCGTGCCGTGCATACACACCGCCATGCCCACGCCGCGCTTGATCGGGCCGTCGCCGGGCTTACCGCGCTTCTCGCGCCAGCCAATCGCCGCCGCGCCCAATTCGATGCACTCCGCCAGCGCGGATGTGACGACTTTTTGCGGGAAGCCTTCGCGCGCTTCGCCCAGCGCTTCGGCCAGCGGCAGCGGATCGCCCGCCTTCACCCAGTTCTTCGCCTTGAACTCCAACACATCCATGCCAAGCTTCTCGGCGAGCTGCTCCATGTGCACTTCGAGCGCAAAGAGGGCTTGCGGCGCGCCATAGCCGCGATACGCGCCGGGAACCGGGATATTCGTGTAACACACGTCGCAATCGAAGCGGCGATAGGGCGCGTTGTACGTGGACAGGGCGCGGTTGCCGCTCACCGTCTGCACGGTGATGGCGTGTGTGCCGTATGCGCCGGTGTTGCCGAGGATATACACCTCTTGCCCGGTGAGCGCGCCGTCGCGTTTGACGCCGCTCTTGAAGCGCAAAATCTGCGGGTGGCGCGAGCGGGCGCTGGTGAACTGCTGGGCGCGCGTGTATTCAAGGCGCACGGGCCGCCCGGTGGCGATGGTCAGGTGCGCGCACAGGTCCTCGATGAGCATTTCCTGCTTGCCGCCGAAGCCGCCGCCGATGCGCGGCTTGATGACGCGAATGCGCGCCACGGGCAGGCCGATCAGCGGCGCGATCATGCGGCGCACGTGGAAGGGGACCTGCGTGCTGGTCCGGATCACGAGCCGCTCGTCTTCGTCCCACCACGTCACGCACACGTGCGTTTCCAGCGGGGCCTGGCTGACCTGGTGCACGCGATATTCGCCCTCGTGGATCACGTCCGCTTCAGCCCACGCCGTCTCCGCGTCCCCGATCCGGGCGTGAATCTGCGCCACCAGGTTGCGGCTGGCATCCTTGATCTTGATGGCGTCCGGCTCGTCGTGGATGATCGGCGCACGCCCGCTGATCGCCTCTTCGGGGTCAAACACGGCGGGCAGGACTTCCCATTCCACTTCGATGGCGTCGATGGCCTTCTGGCAAAGCTCAGGCGATTCGGCGGCGACAATCGCCACCCGGTCGCCCACGTGCCGCACCTTGTTATCCAGGCTGACCTGATCGTAGGGCGGCGGGTTGGGGTAGGACTGCCCACCCGATGCGTACATCACGCGCGGCACGTCCTTGTAGGTCAGCACGGCGTGCACGCCGGGAATAGCCCGCGCCCGGCTGGCGTCGATATCCTTGATGCGGGCATGCGCATACGGGCTGGTCATCAGCGCGCCGTACAGCATCCCGCGCATCTCGATGTCGTCGGTGAACGCCGGGCGGCCCATCGCCAGCTTGACGGCATCCACCTTCACTTCGGGCTTGCCCACCGTGCTCATCGGCTTGACTTCGGGCGGCGTGACGATGACGGGCCGGACGCGCGTCTGCAAGCCGGTCCCGCCGCCAAAGTCCTCGTCGGGCGCGCCCGGCATGTCGCCCGTGCGTGGCCCGAACAGGCCCGGCGGCGCAGGGATGGCGCGCTCCACGTCCGTATCGGCGTCGATGGGCGGCACATCCTCGCCGCGCAGGACCGCCGCCGCGCGCAGGATGGCCTGCACCGGCTTGACATAGCCCGTGCAGCGGCACAATACGCCTGCAATAGCCTCGCGCACTTCGGCCTCGCTCGGCTCCGGGTTGCGCTCCAGAAGGGCATGCGCGCACAGGATTTGGGCGGGCGTGCAGTAGCCGCACTGGATCGCGCCCGTCTCGACAAATGCCTTTTGCAGCGCTGTCATCTCGACGGCCTTCACGCCGAACGCTTCAAGCGTCATCACCGAGCGGCCTTCGACCTGCGCGGCGAGCACGATGCACGAGGTGAGCGGCTTGCCATCCACGAGCACGGTGCACGCGCCGCACTCGCCCGTCTCACAGCCGTGTTTGATGCTGAACAGCGCATTTCGCCGCAGCGCGTGCATCAGAGTTTCGTTGGGCTGGACATCCAGCGTGACTGGTTGTCCGTTCAGGGTGAGGTTTACAAGCATATGTCGCCGCCCCGTGGGTAAGATGCGGTCAGGATGTCGTCCGTTGCCCACATTCTAAACCGCCGGGGATGACCATGCAAAATGCTATAATCGACGCACAGCGCAGTGCGGCGTGTGTGACCATGTGCACATCCGCCACCGACTTCAACGCGGAATACCCGAATGAAACTTAGCGATCTCCCCGACCGCGCCATCCCGCCCCTGCCCTGGGCCGAGGGCGACAACATCCCGTGGCACGAGCCAGGCTTCAGCGCGCGGATGCTCAGAGAGCACCTCTCGCAGGAGCACGACGCCGCCAGCCGCCGCCAGGAGAAGATCGACCGGCACGTCGCCTGGATACACGGCCACACGCTTGGCGGGCGGACCACGTCCATCCTCGACCTGGGCTGCGGGCCGGGCTTTTACAGCAACCGCCTGGCGCGGCTCGGCCACCGCTGCACCGGGATCGACTTCTCGCCCGCGTCCATCGATCACGCGCGCCGCACCGCCGAGGCGCAGTCGCTGGCCTGCCAGTTTGTTCACGCCGACCTGCGCGCTGCCGACTTCGGGCGCGATCACGGCCTGATCATGCTCATCTATGGCGAGTTCAACGTGTTTCGCCCGGCGGATGCGCGGCTGATCCTGCACAAAGCGCGCGCCGCCCTGGCCGACGGCGGGCTGCTTCTGTTGGAGCCGCACCCCTTCGCCGTCATACGCCATATGGGCGACGAGGGCGCGACGTGGTACACCTCACGCGGCGGCCTGTTCTCCGATCAACCGTATGTCGTGCTCTCGGAAACCTTTTGGGACGAAACACAGGCGGCAGTGACGATCCGCCATTACGTCGTGGATGCGGCGACGGCGGACGTGACGCGCTACGCGCAGAGTATGCAGGCGTACACCGACGAAGCATACCGCGCCATCCTGGCCGAGTGCGGCTTTCCCAATGTCGCGTTTTATCCCTCGCTGCTGGGCGACGCCGACCCGGAGCAGTCCCAGTTGTTCGCCCTCGTGGCGCGCGGGTAGAGCGCCGGGAAGGTCAGCGAAAGGATGCACGTGTGGCGCGTTTTGCCGTGGCCGGCCTGATCAACATCGAAACCACGCTGCGCATCGACGGATTCCCGCTCGATTACGCGCCGGTGCGTTACCCGTTTTTCGGCGTGAACAGCAGCGTGTCCGGCGTAGGCTACAACCTGAGCAAGGCGCTCGTCCGGCTCGGCCACGAGGTCAGTTTCATGTCGCTCGTCGGGCGCGACCAGAGGGCGGTGATGGTGCACGCCGCGCTGGCAGAGGATGGCGTGCCCGGCGATCACGCGCTGGCGCAGTTGGAACAGACGCCGCAATCCGTGATCCTGTACGATGGCGAGGGCCGGCGCGCCATTCACGTGGATCTCAAGGACGTTCAGGACCAGGCGTACCCGCCCGATGTGGCAGAGCGGCTGCTCGGCGCGTGCGATGTGGCGGCGCTGTGCAACGTGAACTTCACACGGCCTCTGCTGCGGCAAGCGCGCGCGCTGGGCAAGCTCGTCGCCACCGACGTGCACACCATCGCAGACCTGCACGACGCCTACAACCGCGACTACATGGCCGCCGCCGACATCCTGTTCATGAGCGACGAAAAACTGCCTTGCTCGCCGCCGGAATGGGCGCGGCGCGTGCTGGACGAGTTCCCGAACGTGCAGATCGTCGGCATCGGCATGGGCCGTCACGGCGCGCTGCTGGCCGTCCGGCGCGATAACTACCTTGCCACGCTGCCCGCCGTGGCCACGCGGCCCATCGTCAGCACCATCGGCGCGGGCGATGCGCTGTTCGTCGCCTTCCTGCACGGTTATGCAGAGCGCCGCGACCCGTACGAGGCCATGCGCAAGGCGATGCTCTTCGCCTCGTACAAGATCGGCGTGGCCAGCGCGGCGGACGGCTTCCTGAGCGCGCCGGAGCTTGACCGGCTGTACGGCGAACGGTCGCGCGGCTGATGGGCGGCTCGCGAGCCGCCCCTACAATCGCCCCGTACAATCCCCTTACAATCATCTTGACCCGGAATGCGGATGGCCCACTGCGCCGGCCACGTCAGGCTACGACTGCCGCGCCAGCACGAAGCCGTACGGCTCGACATTCACCCGGTTCGGCAGTGCGTCGCCGGTAAAGGCGTCTTTCCAGGCCACGCTGCCCGGCAGATCGATGGTCTGCGCATCGCCGGATACATTCAGCCCGATGGCCAGCGTCTCGGTGGACGAGCGGCGCAGGTAGCCGTAACGCCCCGTCGAGCGGTCCACCAGCCACGCCGAGCGCGTCCCGTTGCGCAGCGACGCCGTCTCTTTGCGGAGCCGGATCAGGCGCTGGTAAAAGCTGAACAGGTCGCGGTTCTGCGCGTCGCCCCAGGGCATGGGCAGGCGCGCCTCTTCCATGATGCCCCAGCCGCCCTGCCGCACGTCGCGCAGCTGGCTCAGCCCGGCTTCCGTGCCGTAATAGATGATCGGGATGGCGCTCAGCGTGAACTGGCACACCGCCGCCTGCATCAAGCGCCGCGCATCGCCATGCGACACCCACAGGAAGCGGTTCATGTCGTGGTTATCCAAGAAGCTGAGCCGGGCAAAGTTGCGCCCGGTCCAGTACGTCTCGTGCGCGCTTTGAAACTGCTCGAAGCCCGCCGCATCTTCCGACCCGAAAGCGAGGAACTTGCGCGCCTGCTGGAGCCAGTTGAAGTCCAGCGCGCCATCCATGATGCCCTCGTAGGTGGCCACGAACTCCGGCGCTTCGACCAGCTCTCCGAAGTGGAAACTGGCCGGATTGGCCGCTTTGACCGCCGCGTAATAGTCCGTCCAGAAGTCGTGGCCCGGTCCCTGGGCGTAATCCAGCCGGAATCCATCGACGCCGAAGTCGTGCATCCAGTACAGGACGCTGTCGATCACGTGGCGGCGCGCCGCCGGGTGGTTGTTGTTGATCTTGGGCAGCGTCTCGACCCCGAAGAACGCCTCATATTTTTCCGGCCACTCGGTGAAATGGTAATAGTCGCGGTACGGCGACTGCGGATTGGTGCGCGCTGCCTCGAAAAACGGGTGCTGGTTCGAGGTGTGGTTAGGCATGAAGTCCAGGATCACGCGCATCCCACGCCGGTGCGCCTCGTCCACCAGATTCTTCATATCGGTGCGGCTGCCCAGGCGCGGCTCGACGTGGCGGAAGTTCGTGGCGTCGTAGCCGTGGTGCGACGGGCTGGGATAAATGGGCGACAGCCAGAGCGTATTCACGCCAAGCTCGGACAGGTAATCCATCTTGGCCAGCACGCCGCGCAGCGTGCCGCCAAAAAAGCCGTCGAGCTTGGCCGGCTCGTTGAATTTGCGTCCGGGCGGCGGGGCAAATCGGTCCACGAAAATCTGGTAGATGATCGCCTCTTGCGCCCAGGCCGGGACGTGGTGGCGGTCAACAGAAAAGGAAAAGGTGCTCTGCTCTCGCTCGTCGTGCGCCCACATACGCTCGCCGCCGTGAAGCAGGCCGCTGATCCGGTAACGCACGAGTGTGCCTTCCGGCTGGGCGGGCAGTTCGCCGGCGAACTGGCGCACATAGCCCCATAACAGGGTATCCCAGCGCACCGGGCCGCGCATGGTCGGGGCGATGCGCGTCGTAGGGCTGCCCAGCGCGGGGATGCTGCCGTCTGTCGTGTAGTGGATGAACACGTCCGTCACCGGCGCGCCCGGCCCGGCGTTCACCTCGATGAGCGTCGGCTGGCCGGGGCGTGGGTCGCGCGGGGTGACCTCGTAGTTGTGGGTCAGGCCGTTGCGGGCCGCCTTGATGGACAACAAACGCAGCTCATCTGTGGCGAGCGTACCGAAGATGAAGTCGGCCATGGAGACAGTGTCCACATGGATGGGCGCAGGGGCCACGCGCTCCGTATCACGCGAAGGTTGCTCCGTCATAGCCACCCCTCTTTTGAGATGAAATTCCGTATCACCGCGAGAGGCCATCCACGCGACACGGAATTGCCAGCCAGCCGCCTGGAAACCCGGAAGTCGAACAGGCGAACAGGCCGGCCAACCGGGCGCTTGCGCTGCTCACCGCTACGAACGACGCGCGGACAGTCCAATGAGATGCCCTATCATAAGCTTTTCCGGCGTGTCATGGCAAGTCGGGGGTGGTTTCCGGGCAATCGCATCAAAGCGTCCTCAGCCCCGGCCCCTCTCCATGGCCGTCGCGCGCTTCCCCCTCGCTACGCGGTACTCCGGCATGGAGAGGGGGCCAGGGGGTGAGGCTCAAAGTACGGCGGGCGCGTCGCGACGCGCCCCTACACATCACGGC
>JADZBY010000551.1 GCA_020851855.1 Anaerolineae bacterium | reverse complement strand
TGGCATGGGGCCGAAGATGGGCACGGACGAGGCAGGCCTCGTCCCTACACGACAACACGTAGGGACAACGCCTGCGTTGTCCGCTTTACTCCCTTCTCGCCGCGTGGCCAGGGGAGTGAGGGCCTTTAGTCCAGATCGACATTCGCGCCGGGCGGCGGTCCGGCCCCCGGCGCATTAATTGCGAAACGCAACGAAAGGTACAGGTATAAACATTATGGCGCTCGCACAACCCTACCCCCAGGCCGCTGTCGACCTCAACCGCCGTAAAGTGACGCTCGCCGTGCTGGTGGGCAACCGGGGCTTTTTCCCGGCCCATCTTGCCGAAAGTGGGCGCAACGAAATCCTTCAGCTTCTCGCCGAACTGGGCATCGACGCCATCATCCCACCCGCAGACGCGACCAACGTCGGCGCGATTGAGTCGCTGGCCGAAGCCAAACTCGCCGGCGACCTGTTCCGCCAGCAGCGCGACAAGATCGACGGCGTGCTGGTCACGCTGCCCAACTTCGGCGACGAACGCGCCATCGCCAACACGCTCGCCTTTGCCGAGCTTGACGTGCCGGTCCTCGTGCACGCCTTCCCCGACGACCCGGCCAAGATGGATATCAAATGGCGGCGCGATAGCTTTTGCGGCAAGATGAGCGCCTGCAATAACCTGCGTCAGGTGGGCGTCAAGTACACCCTGACCAGCCGCCACACCATGCGCCCCTCGGACCCGGACTTCAAGCAAGACCTGCAAGACTTCGCCGCGCTGTGCCGCGTGGTCAAGGGCATGCGCCACGCCCGCATCGGCATGTTGGGCGCGCGGCCCGAAGCCTTCCGCACCGTGCGCTTCAGCGAGAAGTTGCTCCAGCAGGCCGGCATCAGCCTGGAAACGCTCGACCTGTCGGAGCTGTACGGGCGTATTGAGGCGCTCAACGACGCCGATCCGTCCGTGGACGCAAAACTGGCGCAGATCCGCGCCTATGCGCGCACGGCGGGCATCCCCGAAGCGTCGCTGCTCAAGATGGCCAAGTTCGGCGTCGTGCTCGACAAGTGGATGAGCGATTACTTCCTCGACGCGACGGCGGTCCAGTGCTGGACGAGTATGCAGCAGTATTTCGGCATCGTCCCGTGCACGATGATGAGCATGTTGAGCAACGGCCTCAACCCGTCGGCGTGCGAAACGGACGTGGTGGGCGCGCTGGCCATGCTGGCGCTGCAACTGGCCAGCGGGCGGCCCTCGGCGCTCGTGGACTGGAACAACAACTACGGCGACGATCCGGATAAGGGCGTCGTCTTCCACTGTTCGAACCTGCCCAAAGACGTGTTTGTCGAAGACATCCCGGTCATGACCTACCAGGAAATCATCGCCGGCGCGGTCGGCAAGGACTCGACCTGGGGCACGATCTATGGCCGCGTGAAGCGCAGCCCGTTCACCTACCTGCGCATCTCCACCGACGATTTCGGCGGCAAGATCATCGGCTACACGGGCGAGGGCGAGTTCACCGACGACCCGATTGACACCTTTGGCGGCTACGGCGTGTGCCATGTGCCGCGCTACCAGGAATTGCTCGCCTACATCTGCGAGAACGGCTACGAGCACCACGTCACCATCAATCAGACGCGCGTGGCGAGGGTGATCAACGAGGCGTTCAACAAGTACCTGGGCTGGCCGACCTACTTCCACAAGTAGAAGGTAAAAGTAAGGCTCTCGGCGCACGCCGCAAAAGCACCGCCCCGGCTCAGAATGACGAGTCGGGGCGGTGTGGTTGTCTGGCACTATTTGTCGCGTCGTGGTGGATGATACCCGCTTTTCACCCAGCGCTGCCGGGCCTGCACGAGCGTCGGACGGTTCATTTTGAGGCGCATGACGGTCGCTCTCCCGGTAGCCGTGAGTCCACGTACCCACGTAGCACCGTACTCCCACGCGAAGTGATCCGCCCAGTCTTGCGTTCGCGGGTTGTAGAGAGGAACCTGAGCAGCTGTTTCCGGGTCTTCTGCCGTAGTAGCTTGACGCTTATAGTTGTTGCAGCTCCAGCACGCCAGACACAGGTTATCGAGCGTGTCACCAGCCTCCGGGTCGATATGATCGACCTGCATCACCTGTCCTGAGTTCACCTCACACGTCTGGCAGTATTCGCAGCAGCCCTGAGCGCGGTCATAAACGAGCCGTCGTGCCTCAGAGCGTATGGGTTTACTCATCCCGTGTTGTAAAATCCTCTTGCCGGAACGATTGCCCACGTTGCGCCAAAAGCGACGCTGCCTCGGCCTTGCGGAGCATCAGCCGATCCGCACGTTGGACGAGAATATCCAGTTCGTCAATCTCCGAGGGCGAAAGCTGGCCACGCGCGTTGCGATCCATCAGCTCGTGGGCGCGCGCCTGGACCTCGTCCGGCATTTGCTCCCGCGCGATGGTCCACAGTGCATCATTCGAAAGGTGCGCGAGCGCGTCCAGTTCTGCCCGCTCGTCGGGCGGCAACTCGGCTTGCGGTGCGGCCAGCGTCTGCAGGTGTTCGATGAGCACCTGCTCCACGGGCCGCGATGTCGTCTCCGCTATGCGGCGAGCGCGCGCCGAAATCTCTTCGGGAAGGGTCAAGACGATCTGGTCAGCCATAGGCGTACTTCCGTTACTGGTCACCCCTGATTGTAGCGGAAAAGGCGTGCGGGTGGTGCGATCAAGGGCGCGTCGCGACGCGCCCCTACCACTGCTAACCGTGGAGAATGGTAGGGGCGGCTCGCGAGCCGCCCTCATCCATCCCTACCCTACCGCACCACTTCCGCGCTGAGGTTCACGGGGACCTGCGCCAGCGTCGTGCGGGCGAAGAGCGGCCCGCACATCTCGGCGGCCATCTCGGCGGCGGCGGCCAGCCCATCCGGCGACGTATCGCGCACGTGCACCGCGTTGGCCCGCACGCCCGCATTCGCCCACGCCGCCATGTCCACCACACCATCGCCCGCGCTCAGCGCCACGAGGCGTGCGCCGCGCGGCGAGAGCTTGAGGAACGGCAGCGCCGCGTTCACCAGCCCGTCAAATTCGGCGTGCGCATCGTGAACCGGCGTCAGCGCGATCACGTCCAGGCCGCCAAAGCGCCGCGCCGTGTGTTCGAGCGCTTCCGCGACCTGCGCCGGGTCGCTCACATCGCAGACGAGGCCCAGGTACTCGCCGCGCGGAAAGGCCGTTTTCACCGCCGGATCGGTGTCCAGCCCGACGACGGCCATGCCGCGCTTGAGAAGCGCCGCCGCCGCCGCCTTGCCCACGCCCGCCGCCGCGCCGGTCACGATGGCGATGTCGCCCGCGTACACCGGCGGCGTGCCCGCGCGGCGCAATTTGGCCTGTTCCAGGTCCCAGTACTCGATCTCGAAGATTTCGCGCGCCGGCAGCGTCTCGTAGCGGCTCAGCGCCTCGGATTGCAGGATCATCTTGATGGTGTGCCGGTACACGTCCTCGGCGGTCAGCGCGTCCCTCACCGTCTGGCCCAGCGTCAACATGCCCAGTTCCGGATCGAGGATGACGCGCGGCGCGGGATCGACCATGATCAGGTCGTCGCCAAACTCCGGCGCGAGCGCCCGGAAGTAGTCTTCATACTCGCGCTTGTAGCCCTGGACATCGCGCCCGATGAGCGGCACGCGCTTGGTGCGGATCACGTGGTCGGGCGTCACCGGCCCCTGCCGCGCGATGCGCTCCAGCTCCGGGTGGCGCGCAAAACCGAGCGCTTCCGGGTCGTTGTGGTGCATGAGAATCATCGGGAAGCCCGCCGCGTCGCTGGCTTCCTTGCGCAGCCGGGCCAGTTCCAGCCCGAACGGCCCCGGCGCAGGCGTCGTCCTGGGCAGCGCGATCTGCCAGGCGTTGTGCCGCTTCAGGTACTCTTCGGCCATCGACACGAACTCGATCATGCGCTCGTAGGCGATCTTGGCCGTCTCGCCAAAGGTGAAAATGCCGTGCCGGTACAGGACCATGCCCTGTGTCTGCGGCGTCGCCTGGGCGGGGAAGGCGTCGGCCACGTAGCGCGCCAGCTTGAAGCCGGGCATCACGTAGGGGATGTACACGACGCGGTCGCCGTACACGTCCTGGATGCGCTTCTCGCCGTCGGGCGTGTTGATGATGGCCAGCACCGCATCGGAGTGCGTGTGATCGACCCACTTGTACGGCAACAGCGCGTGTAAAATCGCCTCGACGGACGGCGTCGGCGCGTGCGGGTTGGTCAGGCTGCCGCGCAACTCGGCCACCATCTGCGGGTCGGACATGGCGTCCAGCTTTGACAGGCGCAAGAGGCGGCTCATGCGCGCCGGCGAGAAGCCCTGCGGCTCGATGGTTTCCAGGTCCCATCCGCTGCCCTTCACGTACAGGATCGTCTCATCCTCGCCGAAAATGTCCTTTTCCTGCCGCTTGATCGACGTGTTGCCGCCGCCGCACATGATCAGCGAATGATCGCTGCCCAACAGGCGCGAGGTGTAGACCCGCAGCGCCAGATCGCCCTGCCCTGCATGTTGTGCAGCGTCGGCGTCATTCCACAGGCTTTTCATCTGTTCTTCGTCCCTCGGTGGATAGTGAAACGTGAATCCCGTGACAGGCACAGTCGTGGTGCGCCCGGCGCGGTCAGGCCGGTTTATCCGGCCCCACACGCTGCCCGTTCAGGCGCAATTTGCTCGTAGTCATCCTATTATAAGCGCGCCTCGTGGGTTTCGCTACGAAATCAAATGAAAAGAAATGAAAGGTGCGAGTCAGCGCGCCTTTGCCTCATCCCTGATCCGTCTCCACGCGGAGTACCGCGTAGAGCCTGCAAGTGACTTTTCGGTACGGCCCTCACCCCCTGTTCCCCTCTCCCGAACACCGAGTACGGCGGGGAGCGGGGCAAACACCTCTGAAGGGCAACGCCCCT
>JADZBY010000550.1 GCA_020851855.1 Anaerolineae bacterium | reverse complement strand
CTGCTCCGTGCCTTCGCCTTACAGGACCGTAGCCTTACGGACCTGTAGTGCCCCTGTAAGCGGAATGTGATTCTCTTCAACGATCATGAGGTCATCGCTGAACGAAACGTCAGCGTCCTGTCAATCAAACTGGAGGAGAATCTCAATGTCTCGCAAGTCTGTGTTTGCTATCGCTCTGTTCGCCTTTGTTCTCGCTGGCGCTGGCGGCGTATCTACCACTCAAGCCGCCACGAATGACAACGTGAACTGCCCACCGACCTACAGCGAAGAGTACGACGTGTGGGTCGAGAGCGGCTACTGCGACGGACGGCTGAACGCCTTTGACATCGACCAGCCGGTCGCCATCTACTACGCCCGCGAGGCCGAGCAATTCGTGGACGACGCCGGCAACCCCTACACGGGCGACGCGATCATCGGCGTCGAGTTCTGGACCATCGACTCGAGCGGGCAGGGCCAGCTTGCGATGTGGGTCCCCGTCGAGGATGTAGAAGCCGCGTTTGGCTCGGCCACCGATGTGCAAATCGCCTCGCAGAACGGCGTCACGCTAAGCTACTCGCCATCCGGCGATGTGCTGACGGCCACGATGGGCAGCTACAGCTTCAGTTGGAATATCTGGTAGTGGACCACCCCTCACACACTGGATAATCGGCTCGTCTTACGGTTGGCGCGGGGAAAGAGGCCCCGCGCCTTCCTGTTTACTGCCGTCGCCACCCACCATATACCCTATTTCCAAACTGTAATGTGCCTGTAAGCGCGGTGAAACCACCCCACGGGATTATCGATCCTGATAGAAGTGCTCGCAGGAGGTCGCTTTGAAAGAAAAAGGCTGGATTGCCCGTACCTTTCTTCTTGTGTCTATCGCCGCGCTGGCAACGGCGCTCTTTGCCCCCTTCACCGCCGTCAACGGGCGGGCGCTGGCTCAGGAAGCAACGCCACTTCTGGTGAGCGTGCCGTCCATCTGGGAAAACACACTGACGCCGGAGCTTCTGGCGGAATTCGAGGCCGAGAATCCCGGCGTGAAGGTGCATGTCGTCTACAACGAGCAGGCGTTTTTTGGCTTCGGGCCGGGCGCAAGCGATATTGACGGTCGCCTGGATAGCACCGAGGAATCGGTCAGTGCGGCAGACGTAGTGTACGTTAGCTCGTCGTCGATGACCGTCGAGGACACGCAGGCCGGATATTACCGCGACCTCGCTCCACTGGTATCGAGCGACGCCGCCATAGACCCGTCCGACTTTTACCCGGCGGTCTGGCAGTCGTTCCAGTGGGACAACGGCATGTGGGCGCTGCCGCTGTCTACCGACGTGATTCTGGTCACGTATAACCCGGCAGCCTTCGACGCCGCCGGGCTGGCATACCCCAACGAGCGCTGGACGGTTGACGACTTCGCCAACGCAGCGCGCACGCTCACCACATACAACCCGGATGGCTCCGTGCTGACGCCGGGCATGAGCACGCTTTCCGGCGGCAATAACCAGGAGTATCTGCTGCGGGCGCTGATCGGCGGTGGGCTGTACGATGCATCGGCCTCGCCCAGCGCGCCCTCATTCGCCAACGCTAACCTGGAATACGTGCTGCAGACGTGGTACGAGCTGCGCAACGAGGGCGTGATCGCGGCGCAAGGCGGCGGATTGGCCTTAGCCGAGGACGTTCCGCTGACGGTTTCCGGCGTGAATGGCTATGTGCAGCGCGGATTCCGGCCCGGCGAAGAACAGACGACCTCCACGCGCGAGGCGAGTCTCTTGCCGGGCGGCGTGGCCGGCCTGAGCGTGCAGGGCTTCGCCGTCAGCGCGGGCACGGCCTACCCGGAACTGGCCTACGCACTCGCCCGTTTCCTGACCTCACGCGCAGAGCTTGCCAGCAACTTCTTCAGCGCGTCCCCGGCGCGCATCAGCCTCGCTCAGGACGCCAGCGCCAGCAATAACGCGGGTACAAACGGCCAGCAGGGCGGCGCGGTGATCATCAGCGGACCAGGCGGCGGTCAGGGCGTGGTCGTGGGCGGAAGCATGGGCAGCCTGATTCCCGACACGATCCGACCCGTCTTTGAACAAGGGCTGTACGCCGCGCTGCCCGCCTCGGCAATGCGTTACTCGACGTACCTGTCAACCATCCTCTCTGAGATGGACAGCAACGGCGGCGATGCTCGCTCTGCGCTGCAAACCGTCGAAGCGCAGGCGGTGAGCGATACGCAGACGGCGCAGGCGCGCAAGGGCACGCGCTCACTCTTCGTGGCCGCGCCGCCGGTCGAGCCGACCCTTGCGGCGGGCAAGGTCGCGTTGAACTGCGCTCTTAGCCTGGGCTTTGGCGGCGGGCCGGGTGGGCGCAGCGGCGACATGCCAAACCAGGACCTATGGGATCAGGTCGTCGCGGACTTCCTGGCCAGCGATCCCGATGTCGGGCTGGTGAACCTCGAATCGGTCATGGATAGCGACCTTGCGACGCTGGCGCAGGAGTACGACTGCATCATCCTGAACGCCAACGCCGTCGCGGACGCCGACCTGAGCGCCATCCTCAACCTGGACCCGCTCATCGACACCGACATGACCTTTGACCGCAACGACGTGATCGGCAACACGATGGCGCAGCTTCAGCGCGACAACAAGACCTGGGCGCTGCCGCTCTCCATCCAGCCATCGATGCTCGAATACGATGTGACGCGATTTGCGCAGGCGGGCGTGCCGGAGCCGCTCAACGGCTGGACGACCGAGCAATTCATCGACGCCCTGAAGATGCTCAAGCCGTATGACAGCGATCCTGTGCCCTTCCAGCCCAACGATCCGAGCGGCTCGTACCTGATGATGCTCATCGCGGCCTTCGGCGGTCTGCCGGTGGATTACCGGACCACGCCGCCCACCATTAACTTCACCGATCCGGCCACAGTAGACGCCATCCGGCAGGTACTTGATTTGGCGAAAGCCGGGTACATCGACTACAGCCCGTTGGGGCAAACGTTTGCGTTCCAGATCGGCGGCGGAGAGTCGCCCGCCATCACCACGACCGCGCTGAGCCAGTTACGCCGGATGCGCTTCCAACCGCCCGGCGCGTCGGACACGCAAACCGAGACGGCGATGGTCGCCTATCCGCAGGGCAGCGCGTACAACGTCGCCGCCTACGAGATCACGACAGGCTACATCAGCGCCAGCGCGCAAAATCCCGACGCCGCCTACCGCTTCCTGAGCCTCGTGGCGCGCAACCCGCAGTTGTTCTCCGGGATGCCCGCACGCGCTTCGCTCGTCTCGGACCCGGACGTGATCGCCGCCCAGGGCCAGGACATGACGGCGGCCTACCAGCAGCTTGACGCCCTGCTGCGCGACCCGAACACGCTGATCTTCCCGACCTTCAGCCTGGGGCGCGGCGGTACGACCAGCCTCGCGTCCTCGATCTGGCTCAATCAGGCGATGGACAGCTACATTGAGGACGAGGCTAACCTGGAAACGGCGCTGGCCGACGCCCAGATGACCACGCAGGCATACATGGACTGCGTGGCCGCCATCAACGTGGATACCACCGACGCCATGCAGGCGCGCGGAGAGCAGTTCGAGCAGATGATGAACTGCATGACCACCGTCGATCCCGACCTCACCATGCAATAGACAAATCTTACCCCGGTCCGCTCTGCCTACTTTTCCCGGCAGAGTGGGCCGGGGCACGGAGACACCTGGTGGTACAGCGACTTCTCGATCCCGTCTTTTTCGCCCTGGAGCGCCTCTGGCAGCACCGCCTGCTCGTCTTCTGGACGCTGGTGGGCCTCTCGGCGGCGACCACGCTGGCGTTGAGCCTGACACTCTACGTGGACGCCGTGAATACTGACCTGCTGACGAACAGCCTGTCGGACCCACCCTACGCTTTCCGCTTCCGATACCTGGGAAGCTGGGATGGCGCAATATCGGTGGACGACGCTGATGCCGCCAGCCGGGCTATCGAGGGTGATTTCGTGGATACAATTGGCCTTCCGGTGCGGCGTAAGGTGCAATTCACCAGCGTCGGCAACTGGAACACGACCCGCCAGGGCGAGCGGGCCGTCGCGGTGGGCACGTACACGCTCGGCGCGCTCGTTGGGGCCGACGATCAGCTGACCATCACCGCCGGGGCGTGGCCGCCGGAAGAAACGGCGTCCGAGTCGGAATCGGACGCCATCCCGGTCTTGATGGCCGAGAAGATGCTGTACCAAACCGGCTTGCAGGTGGGCGATACGCTGACCGCCAATCGCCCCGGCGCATCCGGGCCGGTGATGCTGAAGATAGTCGCACTGTGGTCGCCGCTGAACGCCGACGATCCGGCCTGGATTCTGACGCCCAAGTTCTTCGACTCCGTCTTTTTGATGACGCCCGACGCGCTTCACCGAGTGGCGGCGGGCATCGCCAGCCCGATTGAAGAGGTAGACTGGCACATCATCTTCGACGGCGCGGAACTGCGGACTTCGGACGTGGCTGGGCTGCTGGGCAGCATCGTGGACGGCCAGCGGCGCGTTGCGGCGTCGCTGTCCGCCATCCGGCTGGACGTGTCGCCGCAGGAAGGTTTGCAGGCGTTCCGGGGCAAGGTCGATCAGCTCACCCAGCAGCTCGTCATCGTCGTGCTGCCCGTCGCCGGGCTGATCCTGTACTTCGTGACCATGCTGGCCGGGATGCTCGTGGACCGCCAGCAACAGGAAGATGTGACACTCTCCAGCCGGGGCATGAGCCGCCGCAAACTGGTCGGGCTGCACGCGCTTATGTGGCTGATCCTGGCCGGTGCGGCGCTGGCGATGGGCATGGCGCTTGCGCCGCTCGTCGTACAGCTCATCGGGCACACCTCGTCGTTCCTGCGCTTCGACGCCGACACGCCGCCGCTGGAGGTCGTGTTCACGACGCAGGCGTTGCTGGCCGGGCTGGCGACGGGCCTGTTGGCGGCGAGCAGTGGTCTGGTCATGGCCTGGCGCACGACGGGCCGCTCGATCAACCAGTTCAAGCGCGCCCAGGCCCGGTCCGGCAGCGCATGGTGGCAGCGCTTCTACCTGGACATCGCCATCCTGGGCGTCGCCGCGTATGTCTATTACAGCCTGAATGCGCGCGGCGGGTTGTCCACCGGCGCGGAGAACCCATTCAGCGACCCGTTGGTCTTTCTTGCGCCAACGCTCTTTTCGCTGGGCATGACGCTGCTTTTTCTGCGCCTTTACCCGTTTGTGCTGCGCGTCCTGGGCCGCCTGCTCGGCCTGACGACGGATATTGCACTGCTCATGGCGCTCCGCGAGATCACGCGCTCCATCGTGCGCTATCGGGGCACGCTGCTCATGATGTGCTTCACCCTGAGCCTGATCGGCTACTCGGCGTCAATGGCGAGCACACTGGACCGCAGCCTGACGGACGTGAGCGAGTACGAGGTTGGAGCAGAGCGCGTGCTGATCGTCGCCAGCGACGCGCAGACCGAAGAGGGCACGTCCAGCGACACGGGCACGACGCTGACCGTG
>JADZBY010000549.1 GCA_020851855.1 Anaerolineae bacterium | reverse complement strand
TGGTTCACCTTTGACGTTGCCGGGGCGCGCCCGCCGCACGCCGATGAAGTATGGGACGCGGTGCGGGCCATGACGCAGGGCATGTTGAACCCGCCCATCGCCAACCTGGGCGCGAAGGGCATTCGCACCGCCGCCGAGCGCGTGCTCAGGTGGCCGCAGATCACGGACGAATCGATGCTGCGCCGCACCTGCTTCAACGGCTGGATCTTCATCGACGCGACGGGCGGCACGGGCGGTGGCCTGTTCCGCTACATGCTGGGCCGTTTCCTGGGCGAAGCGGCGGCTATCACCGGCGAACCGGCGCTGGCAGCGTGCGGGGAAACGTTCCGCGCCGTGGGCGATGCCTGGCAGGTGATCGCGGACCAGTTCAAAGCCGCCGCCGACGCGCCGGACCCGGCGGCGCGCCTGCCGGAGATCGCGGCGAACCTCGACGCGCTCTCACACCAGGAAAGCGCCGCCTGGACGCGCCTGCGCGAGGCGACGCCGGAAGCGGAAGCGCCCTCGCCCCAACCTCTCTCCCCCAGGGCGAGAGGCTGAAAACGCCGGCGTCGACGGGGGCGTTGCGGACGAGGCCGTTGCGGACGAGGCAGGCCTCGTCCCTACACGAAATGCCGTAGGGACAACGCCTGCGTTGTCCGCATGTCTCCCCTCTCTCGTGTCCGGCGCGGTAAGATTGCCGGGTTCCGCGCTGGCAGGGAGATTCTCATGCTCGTTGGCGTTGATACCGGCGGCACGTTCACCGACCTTGTGCTGAGCGACGGCGGTCAGCTTCGAATCCACAAGCTGCTCAGTACGCCCCATGACCCGGCAGCGGCGATTCTGGCCGGGCTGGCGGCCATCACAGGCGGCAATCCGGCAGCGCTGCGCGACGTGGCGCACGGCTCGACAGTCGCCACGAACGCCATCCTGGAGCGTAAGGGCGCACGTGCGGCGCTGATCACCACTCAGGGCTTCCGCGACATCCTGGCCATCGGGCGGCAAAACCGGCCTGAATTATACGCGCTGCACCCCGTCCTTCCGCCGCCGCTCATCCCACGCGAGCGCTGCTTCGACGCGCCGGAGCGGCTCGATCATCGCGGCCACGTGATCACGCCGCTCGATCTGGCCGCGCTGGACGCCGTGATCGCCCAACTGGCGGCGCTGAAGGTCGAGGCGGTGGCCGTGTGTTTCCTGTACAGCTACCTGAATCCGGCCCACGAGCGCGCCGCGCGGGATCGCCTTGTCGCCAGCGGGTTGCTGGACGAATCGCGCGTGGCGCTCTCGTCGGACGTGCTGCCGGAGTTCCGCGAGTACGAGCGGGCCAGCACCACGGCGCTGGAAGCCTACGTGCGCCCGGTGATGAGCCGTTATCTGGCCAACCTGGAGCGCCAGCTGCCGCCCGATTCCCGGCTGCGAATCATGAAATCCGACGGCGGCGTGATCAGCGCGGGCGCGGCGCGTGAACAGGCCATCCAGACGGCGCTGAGCGGTCCGGCGGCGGGCGTGATCGGCGCGTTCGATCTGGCGGCGCGCGCCGGATTCGACCACATCATCACGCTGGACATCGGCGGCACGTCCACCGACGTGGCGCTGTGCCCCGGCGCGCCGACCTTTCACCCGGAGCGGGAGATCGACGGCCTGCCCTTGCGCCTGCGCACGCTGGACATCGAAACCATCGGCGCGGGCGGCGGCTCCATCGCCCGGCTGGATGCGGGCGGCGCGCTGCGCGTCGGGCCGGAGAGTGCGGGGGCGGATCCCGGCTCGATCATCTACGGGCGGGGCGGGACGCAGGTCACCGTCAGCGACGCGAACGCCGTGCTGGGCCGTTTTGACCCGGCGCATTTCCTGGGCGGGCGGCTGGCGCTCGATCTGGCGTCCGCAGAGGCCGCGCTTGAGGCGCTGGGCCGCGCCATGGGCCTCAGTGGGCCGCAGGCGGCGCGCGGCGTGTTGGAGATCGCCAATACGAACATTGACCGGGCGGTGCGGCGGGTGTCCGTGGCGCGCGGCCATGATCCGCGCCGTTTCACCCTGGTCGCCTTTGGCGGGGCCGGGCCGCTGCACGCCTGCGACGTGGCGGCGCGGCTGTCCATCCCGCGCGTGTTGGTCCCACGTTACCCGGGCGTCCTGTGTGCGCTGGGCTTGCTCCTGGCCGATGTGGCGCTCGACCTGAGTCGTCCCGCGCCGCAGCACGCCGACGGGCTGGCCGGGCGGGCAGACGAGCTGCGCGCGGAAGCGGCGCGGCGGCTGGCCGCCGAAGGCATTCCCGCCGAGGGGATGGCCTTTGAGGCGTCGGTGGACATGCGCTATCATGGGCAGGCGTATGAGCTGCCCGTGCCGCTGGGGCCGGACATGGCGGCGCGCTTTGCCGAGGTGCACCGGGCGCGTTATGGCCACGTGCTGGCGGGCGCGCCGGTCGAGGCGGTCAACGTGCGGCTTCGCGCAGTGGGCCGTGTGAAGAAGCCCGATCTGCCCGGCGAGCCGCTCGCCGCTGACCCGGTTAGGGCGGCGCGGGCGGCGTTCCTGGGCGAAAAGACGACCGCGTCGGGCGCGCTGGCGCTTTACGAGCGGGAGCAGTTGTCGCCCGGCGCGGCGTTTGTTGGACCGGCGCTCGTCCTTCAGGCCGACAGCACCGTGTATGTGGCGGCGGACTGGTCAGCGCGGGTAGACGGCGCGCGCAACCTCATCCTGGAGCGCGGTACAGCAGCGCCGGGCGCGTCAGGCAGATGACCCGCGCCACGCCCAGGATAATCGTAGAGAGTGTGCTGAAAACCGATGCCCCGGTCCACGCGCCGCCGTTGCTGACAAAGGCGACCAGGGCGAAAAAGAACAGCACATCGCCCAGCAGGTACGCTTCGATAACCGGCTTGAGCGTTGGCCATTCCAGGTCGAGCGCGCGCCACAGCACAAAACCGAAGGCGATGGTCATCGCGCCGAACCAGCGCGCCATCTCGGCGTTGGCCAGCGGCGCATCGGCGGGCATGAACATGTTGGCGAACGAGGCCGGGGCCAGCATGGCAAAGCCGCCGGAGAAAAAGTTCAAAAGCGCTTCCGCGCGGAACAACAGTCGAAAAGGTTTCATGGCGTCAGTTCTTCCTTGAATAAAACCTGCCTGAAGATCATAAGATGATCATCCTCACTCCAGGCGGGCGCGTCGCGACGCGCCCCTACACGGTCACTGCGGCCCGTGACGCTCCCCGATGTGGTCACCCGTGGCCCGCGACGCGCCCCTACATGGTCCCTGCGGCCCGCGACGCGCCCCTACACGGTCACTGCGGCCCGCGACGCACCCCAACACCTTCCCTGCGGCCTGTGACGCTCCCCGATGTGGTCACCCGTGGCCCGCGACGCGCCCCTACATGGTCCCTGCGGCCCGCGACGCGCCCCTACACGGTCACTGCGGCCCGCGACGCACCCCAACACCTT
>JADZBY010000548.1 GCA_020851855.1 Anaerolineae bacterium | reverse complement strand
AGTTTCCAGCGCGGGCCTTCCTTCTGTACCTCGCCCCAGCCCCTCTCCAACGTTGAGAAGGGGATGGTGGTGAGGTCAACTTCGTCACAAGCCGTTTCCGCCGTGCGTGGCTGAGGCGCTTCCCTAATCCCCCACCGATGCCGGGCTGGCCGCCCGTACCGCTGCATGGGGCGACTGCACCTCGACCGCCGGGCGCAGATCGGGCTGGATCGACGCGCCGTGCTCGAAGTCATCGATGAACACCGTCACTTCGTCCACGATCCGGCTGACGCGCAGGCGGCCAATCGCCTTCAGCGCGCCGAACATGAGCGCCGCGAACACGCCGGTGAAGGCGATGGTCGCCAGCGAGCCGACTATCTGCACGGCGAGCAGGTCCGCGCCGCCGCCCAGCAACAGCCCGGCGCGTGTCGCCGCATCGACGCCCGCCGGGGCGAAAGTCAGGCCCGGCTGGCCGAACAGGCCGATGGCCAGCGTGCCCCAGATGCCGCACGCGCCGTGCACGGCAAACGCGCCCACCGGGTCATCGATGCGAATACGCTCGATGAAGTCCGCTGCCAGCACGACGAGGATTCCGGCCACGAAGCCGATGACCAGCCCGGCCCACGGCGCGACATAGGCGCAGCCCGCCGTAACGCCCACCAGACCGGCCAGCGAGCCGTTCAGCGCGTAGGTCAGGTCCCACTTCTTCGAGCGGGAGTATTGCAGGAGCAGGCTGGCCAGCGTGCCGCCCGCCGCGCCGAGCGTGGTGTTGAGCGTGACCAGCCCGATCAGGCCCGTATTGCCCGTGCCGAGCGTCGAGCCGGGATTGAAGCCATACCAGCCGACCCACAGGATCATGGCCCCGATGGTCGCCAGCCCGAGGTTGCTGGCGGGCGGCAAGGGCTGCCATTTGCCATCCTTGCCGAAGCGGATGGCGCGTGGGCCGAGCAAGGCCGCGCCGACGATGGCCGTGACGCCGCCCACCGTGTGCACCACAGTGCTGCCTGCGAAATCGTGGAAGCCGCGCTGCGCCAGCCAGCCGCCGCCCCACACCCAGTGAACGATAATCGGGTAGCTGATCGCGCCCATGATCGCGCTGTAAATCAGGTCGCCCACGAAATCGGTGCGCTCGGCCATCGCGCCCGTGGTGATGGTGCTCGCCGTGGCCGCAAAGGCGAACTGGAAGAAGAAGAACGTCAGCGTATCGAGGTTGGGATAGGCCCCGAACTTCGAATAGGTGACCACGCCGTCCTGAAAGCTGAGGGCCTGGCTCAAAAAGAAGTTGTCCGTGCCGATCAGGCCGCCCGCCGACGCGCCAAAGGCGATGCCAAAGCCGACCGCCCAGAACGCCACCGCCGTGATCGCGGCGTCGATGAAGTTTTCCAGTAGCGCATTGACGGCGCTCCCCTGCCGGATCAGGCCCGTTTCGAGCATGGCGAACCCGGTCTGCATGAAGAAGACGAGGAACCCGGCCAGCAGCACCCACGTCGTATCGACGGCGGCCTGGCTGGCGGTCGCGCCATCCTGGGCGTGCGCTGTCGTGCCGAAGGCCGCCAGAATCAACGAGGCAATCGCAAGCGTGAGCAGTCGCCGCCCCAGACGATGTCGTTTTCGCATTCCCGGTTCCCCTTGCTCTTCGATGATGCGCGTCAGTCTACAGGGGCCGTGGTCGAGAATTTACGGTCATGCTTTACGAAATATGTCGAAGATTGTTCGGACAAATCGCCCAAAAATGGGGCGGCCCTTCAACTCCGGGCCGAGATCGGGCAACTTGCCGAAGGGGAGCGGGGGCTATTGCATCGAAAACCGCAAGTGAGGCGGCAGCAGGAAAATGCCTCACCCCCTACCCCCTCTCCATGCCGTCGGGGTCCCCCTGGGGTGGCGAGCATGGAGAGGGGCCGGGGGTGAGGATGTATTGATGCGATAGCCCTGAAGGCGAGCCGAGTCCCGCGTTGGCGTCCGACGTGCCGCACGGTACACTTTGTGCGCGGCGATGCTGTCGTTGCGCCGCACCGAGTACCGTGTGAGACATGCCGAACCTGACCCTGTGTTCGCCCCGACGGGCGTTTTTTGCCGTGACGCTGGCCGTGCTGATTGCCCTGGCAATGCTGGCAGGCTGGCCCGCGCTTGCCCAGGGCAATGAGCCGACCGCCACGCCCGATCCAGGCCGCGCCGCCGTCGTCATCCAGGCGCAGGGCAAGGCCGAGACGTACTGCGTCGACTTGCCCGAAAGCGGCGCAACCGGCTTGCAGGCCTTGCAGGCGACGGGCCGCGACCTGAACGTGATGGCCGGGCCGCTTGGCGCTGCCGTATGCCGCCTGGAGAATCTGGGCTGCACATACCCGGCGGAGCACTGCTTCTGCCAGTGCCAGGGCGCGACGTGCCGCTATTGGGCGTACTTCTTCCAGAATGACTCCGGCGCGTGGCAGTACAGCGGGATGGGCATGGCGGGCCGCCCGCTCAAGGATGGCGCGGTCGAAGGCTGGCTGTGGACGGACGGCAGCAGCCAGACGCCGACCGGCAGCCTGCCCGCCGTGACCTTCGAAGCGATTTGTGGAGCGGACGCTGCCGCTTCAGATGGCGCAACGCCGCGCGCGGACGCCGATTCCGTGGCGGCTTCCGGTCCGAGTGGGCTGGACCGCGCCGGGTGGATCATCTTTGCCGCGTTGGTAGTGGGCGTGGGGAGCTTCCTGTGGTGGAAACGGACGGGGCGGCGTTCTGGCCGCGCGCGGTGACGGCGGGACAGGCTGCTAGGGCGGGCGGATCGCGCCTGGGCAGGCTGACGTTGGCGCTGGTGACGCTGGTAGGCATCATCGCCTTCGTCGCCCCGTTCCTCGCGCCCGCGCTCAGCCAGGCAGATACGACGAACGCGCGCCTGGGCGACAGCCCGCTGATCACGCTGGCGCTGAGCGGCGCGTGCCTCGTCGTGCTCTTCGCCAACGTCGGCCCGGCGCTCTCGTCGCGGGCGGTGGCGCTGCTCGGCGTGCTGGTCGCGATCAACGTCGTCTTGCGCGCCTTTGACCTGTCCTTTTTTCCGCCGGGGGAGTTTTCGCCCGTATTCCTGTCCATCGGGCTGGTGGGCTACGTCTTCGGCGGGCAGATGGGTTTCTTGATGGGCGCGCTGACCATGCTCAGCTCGGCGCTGTTCACGGGCGGCGTCGGGCCGTGGCTGCCCTTCCAAATGTTCGCGGCGGGCTGGATGGGCATGACGGCGGCGCTGCTGCCCGGCGCAGGGCCGTCGCGAGATGCGCAGCATGTCTCGCGCGGGGAAGTCGTGCGGCTGGCGATTTTCGGCTTGGCCTGGGGCTTTTTGTACGGCGTCATCCTCAACCTGTACTTCTGGCCCTTTCTGGCGGGCAACGCGGACATCTCCTGGTCGCCCGGCACAGCGCTCACGGACGGCGTGCGGCGCTACCTGGCGTTCTACGCCGTGCAATCCGCCGGGCCGGACCTCGTGCGGGCGCTGGGCAATGCCGGGCTGATGCTGGCGCTGGGCGCGCCGCTGTTGCGCATCTTCCGCCGCTTCCGGGCGCGCTTTTCCTATGCGATGATCGCCGCCCCTTCCGAACGTTCGGGTTGACGCAAAGGCAAGACGACACATGACCATGCGATGGCGACGGCGTGGCCTGCTCCTGACTTTCAGCCTGTTCCTGCTCGTGGCCGTGGTGATAAGCGCGTGCGAGACAGCGGCGCAAGAGCCGATCCGGGTGCGCATTTTGGCCGATGGGCGCGAAGTGGTGCAGACGTCCAACGAGCCGAGGTCGGTGCGCGAGATTTTGCAGCAGGCGGGCATTGCCGTGGGCGACCTGGACCGCATCAATCCCAGCGACTTCACGCCCATCACCGACGGCATGGTCATCACCGTTGTGCGCGTCGAAAACCGGCCCGAATGCGTGGAAGACGTGCTGCCCTATTCAACGGACACCATCCGCACGCCGGACCTTGCGCCCGGCCAGAGTCGCATCGTGCAGGCCGGGGTGAACGGCACGGTGCGCGTATGCTTCGACGTGGTCATCGAAGACGGTGTAGAGCGCAGCCGTACCCAGAGCAGCCGCACCATCCTGACGCCCGCCACCAACCAGATCGTGGCGCTGGGCATCGACAGCAGCCGCATCGAGCCGATCCCCATCGCCGGGCTGCTCGTCTATGAGAGCGGCGGCGCGGTGCGCACGGTGGAGCGCATCAGCACCAATCAGGGCGTGCTGCCCACCGGCCCGCGCGTCGATTCGGAGCGCGTCTTTGCCCTGTCGGATGATGGGCGGCAGTTGCTCTTCACGCGCTTTCCCGAAACGAGCGACGATCCGGCCATCTACAACGAGCTGTGGGTGCTGCTCGACACGGGCGACCCGGACGCCCAGCCGGTGCGCCTGATCATCGACAACGTGCTCACCGCAAGCTGGGTCCCCGGCCAGCCGTTCACCTTCAGTTATTCGACGCTCCAGCCGCGCAACGAGCCGCCCGGTTATCAGGCGCTCAACGACCTGTACGTGGCGCGCCTGGACAGCCGCACCGGGCAAATCCTGCGCGCCGACCCGGTTGTGCAGCCGCGCGCGTCGGGCGTGTACGGCCTGTGGGGCACACAATTCGCCTGGTCGCCGGACGGCAAGCGGTTGGCCTGGGCGCAGGCCGACCGGATGGGCATGGTCGACTCCGAGGCGGGCGCGCTGCGGCCTTATCTCGAATACTCCGTGTACACGACGACGCTCTCCAACGGCTGGTTGTGGTCGCCCAGCCTGGCCTGGTCGCCGGATAGCGCCCTGGTGGTGATGAGCCTGCACGGCGCGCCACTCGGCGACGAGTCGCCGGAAACCAGCCCGGCCTTCGACATCGCCGCGCTTCAGCCGGACGGGCGGTTCATCGTCAACCCGGTCATCGCCCAGGCGGGCATGTGGTCCGCGCCGCGTTATTCGCCGTTGCGAGCCGGCCCGGATGGCCTCTCGGACGGGCAGATCGCCTATCTCCAGGCGCGCAGCCCGATCAACAGCGTCAGCAGCGAATACGATCTCGTCGTGGCCGACCGCGACGGCAGCAACCAGCGCATCCTGTTCCCCGGCAAGGATCGGGCCGGCATCCGCCCGCTGGACGACGGCAGCGATCTGGCCTGGAGTCCGGATGGCAGCGCGGTGGCCGTCGTGTACCAGGGCGATGTGTACATCGTGGACGTGCAGACCGGCAATCCGACGCAGGTCACGCTGGTGGGCAATGCCCGCCACCCACGCTGGGTGCGGTGACGCGGTGGCGAGCCAGCCTTCCGCCTCTCCACGCGAGCATCGCAGCGCGCCGGGCCGAACGGTCCGGACCGCGCTCTTGACTGTGCTCGCGCTGGCGCTGATATTTGGCGGCGGCGCACTGGCTGGTTGGGCGGTGAACCAGCGCGGCGTTGAGACGCGCGGCTGGGCCGATGCCGCGAGCGGCGAGGCGCTGCCCTTCCGCGCGCCCCTGCCCGGCGTCAACGTCGAATT
>JADZBY010000547.1 GCA_020851855.1 Anaerolineae bacterium | reverse complement strand
TGGGAAGGCCAGCCCGCCGCCGAGGCGAAGGGCCTCAAGGTCACGCGGGCGCAGGCGAATTACCTGTACCAGGGCGATGTTGAGGGCCTCAGCAGCGTGCAGTACCTGATGGTCTACCGCGAAGACGGCACGGGCGATTACGTCGGGCTGGAGCAGGTGACGGGCAGCGTCGGCGGTCGGTCGGGCAGCTTCGTGGCCGAGCACCGCGGCACGTTCGACGCGCAGGGCGTCAAGGGCGCGCTGCGCGTCGTGCCGGGCGCGGGCACGGGCGATCTGGTTGGCCTGCGCGGCGAGGCCGACGTGAACCTGCCCGGCAAAGAGACGCGCTATCCAATGACGTTCGTCTACCGCTTCGAGTAGTCGGCCCGAAGTCACTCCCCGGGGCAAACAAAACGGAGCGCGGTCATGCGCTCCGTTCGTTTTGAGGTACAGTAGCGGATTACTGGCTCAGCCGGGCAGTCTGCGCCAGATGCGCCATCGTCTCGGCGCGCTGCTTGAGGGCCGCAAGCTGCCTCATGCCGTGCAGATAGTCGAAGATCTCGTAGGCGCGGTTGAACACCATGCCGAGCAGGCCGTAGGTGTAGCCGCGCACACGAACCAGGACGCGCGTGCTGCCGTCCCGCTGGCGCTCCAGAAGGAACAGCGTGGTTTGCTCCATGGGGCCGATGGCGGGCACGAACAGGTCAAAGCTGCCGTACAGCAACATGCGGTTCGGCTCAAACTCCAGCACGCGGCAGCCGCCGTCCATCGTGGAATCGACGGCCAACTCCGGCAGGTCGTTGCGCAGGTACGCGGCGCTGGGGATGCCGCCGTTGGTCAGCGCATCGACGCCGTAGTAGCCGGTGCGGTCGCGGCCCATCTGCGCCAGCCAGGGCCAGACGGCTTCCGGCGGCGCGTCGACGTTGATAGCGCGCGTCGCCTCGTAGCCAGGCGCGATGATCAGGTCGTCGCCGGGCAGCCGCCGCTGCGATTCGCCAAGCACGCTCCCGGCTTTGAGCATTTGTGGGCGCAGGAAGTAATAATAACCAACGCCTGCCGCCGCAGGAAGGATCAGGTTAAGCCAGCGTGAAAGCCTGTTTCGTGCCAAGGTGCGCTCCCGTGATGCAGGTCGCCGACGATTCGGTCGAGAAGCCATGCCCCATGCCGCCGACTATACATCGGCGGGCGGCTGGCGGCAACATTCCCCGTCGGACACGGAGCGCATGGCTGGTTGCCCTGTGGCTCGGCGTGATGCTGGCGCTCGGTGCACTGCCCGCCGCCGCCCAGGAAGCGACGGATCCGCCCTGCCGGGCCGGCGTGCGCGGGCTGTTCCGGCCACCAGGGCTGTGCGCGGAAGACCTTTTGACGGGGTTCGAAGGGCAAGGCATTGCCTCGGTGGGCGGGCTGGCGTTTGGCCCGGACGGCGCGCTGTATTTCGCCAGCCCGGCCCGGCGCGCGGTGATGCGCATGATGCCTGACCGGGCCGGGCGGTACGACGCGCCGGAAGTTTTCGCCGGCGGCCTGCCGGAACCGCCTATCGGCCTGAGCTACGACGCCGAGTCGGGCGCGTGGTACGCTTCCGGCGATACGCACATCTGGCGGCTGCGCGATGGCGACGCACCGGAGACGCTGGTGGACGACCTGCCGGGCGGCGCGGGCGGTTGGTTGGGCAACGTGCGCGTCGGCCCCGACCGGCGGCTGTACGTGGCCAAAGGCGCACGCTGCGCGGCGTGCGTTGACGACGACCCACGCCGGGCGGCGCTGCTCAGTTTTGCCCTGGATGGCGGCGACATGCGCATCGAGGCCACCGGGCTGCGCGATGCCTTCGATTTCGCCTGGAATCCGGTCGATGGCGCGTTGATTCTCGTAGAGAACGAGCGCCCCGGCCTGCCCGCTGAGCTGAATATGCTGTCCGCCGGGCGAAGCGGACCGCTTGACTTTGGCTGGCCGTACTGCGACGCGGACGGCGCGCCTGTGCCCGGCGTCCCCGGCGCGGACGAGGCGCGCTGTGCGCAAACGGTCCGGCCTGTGCTCACTTTTGAGCCGGAGAGCAAGCCGATGGGCATCGTATTCTACGACGGCGCGGCTTTTCCGCAGTACCAGGGCGCGTTTCTCGTGGCGCTGGGCGGGTCGTGGAACGCGACGAGCATCGCGGGCTACGAGCTGCGCCTCGTGCGCGTTGGCCCCGACGGCGCGGTGAGCAGCGAGCGCGTGTTGCCCTTCAGCGAGCGCTCCACATCCGACGCCTCGATCATCCGCACCTCGTTTTACCCATATCACCTGACCGGATTGGCCGTGGATGAGCATGGCTGGCTGGCGGCGGGCGTGGCCGAAGGGCGTATTTATCGCTTCCGGCCCGCGCCGTGACGGCCCCGATTGACCGGCGCGCCCGTTTTGTGATATATTTCTCAAAACAATCAGCAAAAACCAGGAGCCGGATATGTCAGAGCGCAGCAGCGGCCATGAGGCCATGCCACCAGCCGCAAACGCACCGTTGCCGCCCGGTCCGAAGGGCGTGATCCGGAAGCTGAAGCGCATCCGAGCGCTGCAAACGGAGCCGCTGGGCTACATGCAGGGCGTGATCCGCGATTTTGGCGACATTTCGTACTTCAAATTGGGCGGCTTAAGCTCGTACATGATCGGCCACCCGGACCTGGTGCACGAGACGCTGGTCGAAAAGGCGCGCCTCTTCGTCCGCACGCCCAACCAGACGGAAACCATCGCCCGGCTGGTCGGCAAGAGCATCCTGACCACCGACGGCGATTTCTGGCGTGGCCAGCGCCGCATGATGCAGCCCGCCTTTCACCACCGGCGCATCGCCTCGTACGCGGACGTGATGGTCCGGCGCACGGTCCGGATGCTCGACGGCTGGCGGGACGGCGCGCGGCTGGATGCGGCCCACGAGATGATGCGCCTCGCCCTGGGCATTGTGTCCGAGACGCTCTTCGGCGCAGAGGTGAGCGGGACCGCCGACCGGGTGGGCGAAGCGGTCGAGACGGGGCAGAAGGCGGTCACCGACCTGAGCATGTTGCTCATGCCCGTGCCGGCCTGGGCGCCGCTGCCGCAGAACGCCGCCGTGCGCCGTGCTCGCGCCGCGTTGGACGCCGTGCTGCTGCCGATCATCGCCGAGCGCCGGGCGCGCAGGGAAGACACCGGCGACCTGCTCTCCATGCTGATCAGCGCCCAGGATGAGCAGGGCGGCGAGATGAGCGACGAGCAGGTGCGCAACGAGGCAATGACCATGTTCCTGGCCGGGCACGAGACGACGGCCAACGCGCTGGCCTGGACGTGGTACTTGCTCTCCCAGAACCCGGACGCCGCCGCGCAACTCCGCCGTGAACTGGACGATGTGCTCGGCGGGCGGTTGCCGACGCTGGAAGACCTGCCCCGGCTAGCCTATACGGAGCGCGTCATCAAAGAGTCGATGCGCCTGTACCCGCCCGCCTGGATCATCACCCGGATGCCGACCGAAGACACGACGCTGGGCGGCTACCGCTGTGTGAAGGGCGCGATTGTGGTCATGAGTCCGTGGGTCCTGCACCACGACGCGCGCTTTTTCCCGGAGCCGTACCGCTTCTGGCCGGATCGCTTTGCCGACGCGAACGAGACGCCGCTATCGCGAAAGGCGTATTTCCCCTTTGGCGACGGGCCGCACACCTGCATCGGCAACACGTTCGCCATGATGGAAGCGCGCCTGATCCTGGCCACCGTGGCCTCGCGCTTCGAGCTGGATCTGGCCCCGGACGCGCGTATCGAGACGCAGCCGCTCATCGCGCTGCGCCCACGGCATGGCGTGCCGGTGGTGCTCCGGCAGCGCGCGCCCGTGCCGGAGCCGATCCGGGCCTGAATTTCACAAACGCCGCCTGTGCAGACCTGTCCGTTTCTCAGCCACCGTTCATGCGCCGCCTTTGAACGCCCTTCGCGCCGCCTGATATAATCAGCCGCGCGAAGGGCTAAGTGCATCCACTTGGTGAGGATTCAGGGTTATTTCCCCCACCCTAACCCCTCCCCCATAAAGAGTGAGGGGCTTCCAGAACCGGGTTTTCCCCTTCCCCTCTGCATGGGGGGAAGGGCAGGGGTAGGGGGTATTCTTTCCTGGTTGTGGTACTAGATTCGTGGCGGATGAGAGAGACACAGGGCAGGATGAAGCGGAAACGAGCGGCGGAGCAGCAGTGCCCGATCTGCGGGGCGGCGTACCCGCTTGAGGCGTCGCGCTGCGCCGAGTGCGGGGCGGCGCTTCGTGGCGTCGCCGTGCCGATCCTGCCGCCCGCGCCCGTCGAAGAGGCCACGCCGCGCCGCGAAAAGCCGACCGCCAGACCAAAGGGAACCGACCCTACGCTGCCCGATTGGGCGCTGGGCGACGCCGACCTTGACGAAGGGCTGCTGCCGCACACGCCCATGCGCGGCCTGTTCATCGGCTGTGCGCTGGCGACCGTCATCATCGTGCTGGCGCTGTTCCTGGTAAGCCGCCCCGGCGGCGCGCCGATGCCCGGCGCGGAGACGGGCACGCCGACGGCCAGCGGCGCGCCGCCCGCCATTGGGATGGATGGCAGCGCTGCGCCCGGTTTCGACACCCTCACGCCGGTCATGCCGCCGCCGACCAATACGCGCATTGTGGTTATGCCCACCATGGCCTTTGACACGGTCACGCCCATGCCCGCCACGCTGACGCCGACGCCGACGCGCGGGCCGTGCATCCAGGTGGCCGCGCAGGGCGATACGCTGTATGGGCTGGCGGCGCGCTGCGGTTACCGGGACATGGCGATCATCCCGCAAATTCTGAGCATCAACAACATGCAGAGCGCCGCCGAGCTTCAGATCGGGCAGAGCGTGGAGATTCCCTGGCCGGATCAGGCGGCCAGCGGCGACGCTGCCGCCGCCCCCGGCGACGCCACGATTGACCCCGCGCTTGCCACCAGCGACCCGATGAACCTGGAGCCGACCTTGCCACCCGGCGTGACATGGTACACCGTCAGGGCGGGCGATACGGCGCTCAGCATCGTGCTCGAACTGGACATCAACATGCGCATCCTGCGCGATCTGAACCCGGAGATGAGCTTTGACACGTGCGACTTCGGGCAGGTGGGCGGCGGGCCATCCTGCAACGTGATGGTCTTTGAGGGCCAGCGGGTGCGCGTGCCTGCGCCAACGCCCACGGCGACCGCGCCGCCGACGCTGACGGGCAGCGAAACGCCCATGCCCACGCCGACGCCGACCTACAACGCGCCCTTTGCCGTGTCGCCCAGCGATAACATGCTCTTCGAGGCGTTCGAGCTTCCCACGCTGCGCTGGGTGGCGTCCGGCGCGCTTCGCGAGGATGAGGTGTACCTGATCACCGTCGATGATCGCACGGGCGGCGTCCTGTATTATGTGACCACGCGCGATCTGTCCTTCCAGGCCCCGGCGGATTGGCAGCCCACCGATGGCCGGCGGCACGTGTTCGCCTGGAACGTGGCCGTGGCGCGGCTCCAACCGGGCACGAACACCGCCGCGCCGACCGCCTTCAAGACCGAGACGCGCACCTTCACCTGGGTGAGCCGCTGAGCGCGCTATCCGGCGCTGGCGAGGAGAAGACCGAGCACCGCATGACGATAACCACCAACCGCCGCACGTTTCGCCCTGGCCGCTGGCTGGCGTGGCTGCCGCTTGCCGTCGCCCTGATCGCCGCCGGCTGCAACATCGAGCCGCCGGGACCGACGCCCATCCCCAGCCCCAGCGTACAGCCGACCGTGTCGCCTACGCCTAGCCAGACCTTCACACCCAGCCCAACGACGCCGCCGCCACCGCCGCCGCTCGCCCCGACGCTGCGGCCCATGATCACGTCGACGGCGCTCGTCACCCAGGCACCGGTGGTCGAAATGGCGCAACCGACGCCCACGCCCGGCCCGATCTGCTTCACGGCGCAAACCGGCGACACACTCGGCGGGCTGATCTTCCGCGCCGGGTATCCTGACCTCTCGCCGCTGCCTGCCGTGCGCGAACTGAACGGCCTGCCCGCCGGTTCGAACGACATTTCGGTCGGTGAGGAATACTGCATCCCACGCCCGACGGCCACGCCCACGCCCGAAGGCGGCGAGGCGACGGCCACGGCGCGCGCCAACGAGCTTGCCCTGCCCACGCGCGTCTTCACCATCCGCCAGTACACGGTGCGCGCCAACGACAACATCACGAGCATCCAGCTTAACACCGGCGCGACGCTGCGCGAGCTGTGTGAATTGAACGATCCGACCGTGCTCAACTGCGCGGGCTGCGCGTTGGACAAGCCCATCGGTGAGCAGGGCTGCCGCCCGCTGGTGCGCGAAGGGCAGCCGCTCAACGTGCCCGGCCCCGCCCCGACGGCGACCATCACGCCGACGCTGACCGGCAGCGAGACGCCCACGCCCACGCCCGTGTTCATGCTGCCCCGGCTCGTGTCGCCGGTGAACAACTCCACCGAGTCGGGACAGGTGCAGCTCGTCTGGCTGCCGGTGGGCATCCTGGAGCCGGGCCAGTTCTACCTGGTGATGTGGACCGACCTGACGACAGGGCAAACCTGGCAGGGGCACACGACGGCCAGTTCGTACCGCCTGCCCGCCGATCTGATCCCGACCGACGGCCAGCCGCACGTGGTGAACTGGCAAGTGGGCGTGGCGCAGGAAGGCCCCGACGGTTATATCCTGCTCAGCCCGATGAGCCTGATCTACACCTTCACCTGGATCGGCGGCGGGAACTGATCGGCGGCGGGAACGGGTCGGCGTTGGGATCGCGACGGGCAACCGGCAGCCAAGCGACGTTCGACGCCGGGAGCATTTCAGCCGGTCCGGGCGTTCTTGTGGTATCGTGTCAAGTAACAGTAAAGGATGGGCGCGATGTCACTCATTAATCCGATCCGGTCGTGGACTCGAATCGTTCTGGCCGCTTGTCTGTTTGCGGCGCTGTTCGCCCAATTGGCCGCGCCGCCGCCCGCCCGCGCCGACGGAGCGCAGTGGTACATCTACCAGCAGTTCGAGCGCGGCCTGATGCTGACCAACGGGATGAGCATCACGGCGCTGGTCGATCCCGACAAAGCCTATGACTTCCCGAAGCTGGTCTACGAAGGCGTGGCGGATGTGCCGTTCAGCGGCGCGCCGCCCAGCCCTCAGCTTCACCAGCCGTCCGGCGCGTTTGGCAAGCTGTGGCGCGCCCTGCCCGATCTGCGCAACAGCCTGGGCTGGGCCATCGGCGCGGAGATTCCCTATCAGGCGACGGTGGGCGCGGCGATGGGCACGTACATCAGCCTGCCCGATACGCGCACGGTGAAGATCAACCTGGGCGTGCTCTCGCCGGGCAGTGTGCCGTTCAATCTGGCGTATGGCGGCACGGTGACGGCCACCTACGGCGCGTGGACCTACACAAACAGCGGCGCGACCCCATGCACCAGCGCCGTGCAGCGCATCCGTTTCGCGCCGGGCGCGGTGTCCGGCACGGTCAGCGGCGTGATCGGCGCGGCGTGTAACCCATCGAACTACGTGCTGCGCGCGCTGGCCGGCCAGCGTATGATCATCAACCTGCAAGGTCAGGGACCGCTGGCGGGCGTGGTGCGCTTCTCCGACGGCTCGGCGTATAACTTCGGAATTGCGACCAACCCCGAGGGCATCTCGTTTGACCGTGGCCTGCCCCTGACCGGCGATTACGCGATCAGCATCAGCACGCAGAACCTGAGCGTGCCCAGTTCGTATGTGATGACCGTGACCGTCGTCAACCAGACGGGCGGCACGCCTGTCCCGTGCGATACGACCACACGGCACATCCAGTTCGCGGCGGGCGCGTACAGCGCGACGGTCAACGGCTACAGTTCGCTCGCCTGTCCGCGGGCCAGTTATGTGCTGCGGGCGCGCGCCGGCCAGCGTATGGTGGTCAGCGTGTCCAGCGGCGGGCCGATGATCGGGATGGTCATCGTGCCGAACGGCGGCCTGCAGAGCGGTTACGCCAATACGGCGGCGGTCTTCGACTCGATCCTGCCGGTCACGGGCGATTACACCATCCAGCTTGAGCAGGATACGCGCTATGCGGGCTGGGAAGGCCAGTACAGCATGACGGTGAGCGTTTATTAGCGAGAGGGTGGGCGCGTCACGACGCGCCCCTACGGCGATAACGGCAACCGGTAGGGGCGGCTCGCGAGCCGCCCGCTTCTTTCGTAGCCTACGTGGCCCTTCGCCGCGTGGTAGAATGGCGGAGATGACCATCCGGCCAGGAGACCGCCTGCTATCATGAACGTGCCCGCCAGCGCTCAGGACCGCGACAAGCGCTATCGTATCCGCTACGATCAGACCAAACTGCAAGATTTTGTGGACTGCCCACGGCGTTTCCAGCTGCGGCATCTGCTCGAACAGGACTGGCCCGCGCCTGCCGCCGAGCCGCTGGTCGATGCCGAGCGCGCCGCCGACCTGGGCCGCCGCTTTCACCTGCTCATGGAGCGTTACTGGCGCGGCCTGCCCATTCGGCAGGTCGATCCGGCGCTGGAGCCGTGGTGGCAGGCCTTCCAGCGCTCGGCGCTCGATCTGCCCGGCACGGTGCGCCGCCCGGAGTTCAACGTGGCGGCCATGATCGAGGGCCAGCGCATGACGGCGACCTTTGACCTGCTCGCCTTTGAGCCGGGCGGCGACGCCGTGATCGTGGACTGGAAGACGACGCGCCGCACGCCGCGTTACGTGCTCGACCGCCGCCTGCAAACCATCATCTACCCGCTGATCCTGGTCGAATCGGCGTCGCGCTGCCTGGGTTACCCGGTTGCGCCGGAACAGGTCACGCTCATTTACTGGTTCGCTGGCGAGCCGGAGCCGGGCGCGACCGAGATTTTCCGCTATTCGGCGGCGCGCCAGGCCGACGACCGGCGCTTCCTGGGAGCTGTGCTGCGCCGCCTGTTCTCGATGGACGTGGATGCCTGGCCGCTGACGACGAACGAGCGCATCTGCCGCTGGTGTCAATACCGCTCGTTGTGTGGGCGCGGCGTCGAGGCGGCGGCGCTGGGCGAAGAGAACGCCGAGGTGTGGCCCGATCTGGACGAGTTGCGGGGGATCATGGCCGAAGCCGCCGCGTCCGACGATTTTGTCCTGTGAGGCGCGGCGCGAAGAGATAGTCAGACGGTCTTTGGCGTCTGCTGCTGCCCGATGAAGGCCAGGAGCGTCCGGCGCGCCCGCTCGATGTGGCGCTGCACGGCGTCGCGGGCGGCATCCGGATCGTGGGCTTCGAGGGCGCTGAGGATGAGGCTGTGCTCGACGTTGTCCTCACTCTCGCGTTCGGGCGGATCGCTTTTTTCCGGCAAGAACTGGCTCCATAACATCGTCGGAAACCACGTCCAGATGGCGTTGAGGGTGCGAATCAGGTACTTTCGGCCCGACGCTTCGACGATGAGCAGGTGGAAGCGCTGGTTCAGGGTGCGCACTTCGGCCAGATTCTCCGGCCCGGTGAGCGCCTTCATGCGCTGGTCCAGCGCGCGCAGCTCGGCAATCTGCTCCGGCGTGATGCGCTCGGCAGCGCTGGCAGCGGCCAATCCTTCGAGGATGATGCGCATACTATAGATGTCCAACAGGTCATCCAGCGAAAAAGATACGACGCGCACGCCACGATAGGGCACGTGTTCGACCAGCCCTTCGGCCTCAAGCTGCTTGAGCGCTTCGCGGATCGGCGTGAAACTCATGCCCAGGTCGCGGGCGAGGCGTTCCTGGCGCAGCCACTCCCCGGCGCGCAATTCGCCCTGTGCGATCATGGTGCGCAGCCGGTCTGCCACGATGCGGCGAAGCTGTTTATGGCTCTCAGGCCTCACGGGAACCGTCCTCACTGCCCGGCGGCGCGCGCACGGGCAACAGGAAGACTGACAATCGGGGACGTGGAGTCGCCGCGCTGCTGCGGACAACCCGACGGTTAGTGTAAAATGGGCGGTGAGGGCTGTCAAGCACTGCTGCTAACGCGCAGACCAGCGCCTACAGCCAGCGGCAGACAAAAGAAAAAAGGAACCGTTGTGGCCTCATCGCTCACTGCCCGGCGCTCTTACGCGACGAGCGCTCTGAAAATCGGCACGGCGCATGGCAAGCCGGGCGCATACGCTTACGGCGCGCTGGATGCGCTGGCCCTGCCCACGGGCGGCACGGAGACGTTCCCCATCGTCATCGCCCAGGGACGCCAGCCCGGCCCGACCCTGTGGCTGACGGCGTCCATTCACGGCGACGAATACGCGGGCATCCGCACCATTCACGATCTGCTCACGCCCGACCTGCCGGAACGCCTGCGTGGCGCGGTGGTGGCCGTGCCCGCGCTCAACCCGGCGGGCCTGCGCACTGGCGAGCGCACGGCATATTACCACCGCAAACAGGACCCGAACCGGCTGTTTCCGGCCCCGTTTCGCCGTCCGGGCGGCGATCCCCTTCCGGAGAACGCGCCGCCGCTGGAGATAGCCTACCGCCGTCTGTTCGACCAGATGGGCGCGACGGCGGACCTGCTCATCGATCTGCACAACTACGTGATCGGCTCCGCGCCCTTCACCTTTCGCGACCCGGTGTATTACCTTGACGAGCGCGACCGGCCCAGCGCGCAAAAGTTGTTCGGCACGACGGACGCCATGCACCGCGCCTTTGGCTTCACCGTCGTCAACGAGTTCGCGTCGCCGGAATACCTGAAGCGTGGGCTGCACCGCTCGGTGAGCGGCGCGGCGCTCAATACGCTGGGCATCCCGGCTTTCACCGCCGAACTGGGCGGTTATCTGACGGTGGACACGACCATCGTGAATGCGGCGACGAGCGCCATCCGGAACGTGCTGCGCTGGGCGGGTATGCTGGATGGCGCGCCAGAGCCGCTCGTGGGCATCCCCGTGCACGCGCCGGGCCATGCGGTGCGGCGCATCCAGCACCCACTCGCTCCGGCGGCGGGCATCGTGCATTTTCTGGCTCGCGCGGGGATGCAGGTGCAGGCGGGTGAGGTGGTGGCGCGGATGCGGGACCTGCACGGGCGGCCCATTGGCCCGGATGAGGGGCAGGTGCGCACGGCGCACAGCGGCTTTGTGCTCGGCGTGTCGCAGGGCGCGGTGTTTTTCCAGAACGATCCGCTGCTCAGCATGGCCATCCGCGATTCGGGCGAGATGGTGCTGCGTTATCCCGGCTGAGCGGCGAGTTTCAGAGGAAAAACTCTTTCAAGGCGGCGCTGATCTCGTCGATCAGGGCGTGCCACTCCGACTCCGGCTCGCGCCGCACGACGAGCACCGAGCCGTCGATGTCCAGCGCGGCCAGCCCCTCAATGCCAAACAGGTATTGGGCCAGCGGCGAGCCTTCATCGCCCGCCGCGCGGTCAGGGTAGGACTCCGGGCCGTCGGGCGCAAGGTCGAGGTTGGTGGTCAGGCGCGCCACGTCGGGATCGTCGTCGTAGTCCACGTGAATATCGATATACTCGGACACAGAGCCTCTCTCCGTAAACCCTCACCCCCGGCCCCTCTCCATCGCACTTGATGGAGAGGGGAGTCTGCCTGCCCTTTCGCCGCGCCATTCCCCCTCTCTACGCGGTACTCCGCGTGGAGAGGGGGCCAGGGGGTGAGGCTCAGAGTCCATACCGCCCCTACGCACGGACCATGATGGCGGGCGCGTCGCGACGCGCCCCTACACGATGTGGTGCTGTACGGGCGCGTCACGGCGCGCGCCCACACGATGTGGTGCTGTACGGGCGCGTCACGACGCGCCCCTACACGATATGGTGCTGTAGGGGCGGCTCGCGAGCCGCCCGGAACCCTGATCCGTCCCAAATCCTCATATCCCATCAAGCATACGGTCCGCTTCAGCCTTCCGCCGGGAGATTCACCTCGGCGCGGACCGTCCCGGCGCGCTCGTGGCGGGCTGACAGGCGCACCAGACCGCCCTGCGGCGCGCTGACCACCCATTCGACTTTCGCCCGGTCGTCGCTATTAAAGCGCATCAGGAAGCCGCCCGACACCGATGAGGGCGTATAGGCGCGGCCTTCCAACTGGCCGAGTTCCTCGCGCCGCTTGCCGATCTTGAGTTCTGCGCCGTCGGGAAGCTCGATCTCGCACACCACGCCGCGCGCCGCCTTCTTCTCCACAGCGCGCTTGGTGACGGCGGTGGGCAGCCAGCCGGTGTTGTGCAGCGCCAGCGTGATGCGGTGCGCGCCGCCGCCCAGCGACTCGGTTTCCAGCCGGTAGATTTCCAGCCGGGGCGAGATCAACAAGTGCCAGATCAGCCAGTCCGAGAAGGGCGCGATCTCTTTTTCGAGGAATGGCGGCGGCGGGTTGC
Organism: Anaerolineae bacterium; assembly: GCA_020851855.1. Taxonomy (GTDB): domain Bacteria; phylum Chloroflexota; class Anaerolineae; order Aggregatilineales; family UBA2796; genus JADZBY01. The sequence continues at coordinate 250 of JADZBY010000547.1, read as the reverse complement.
GCCACGCATACAGGTTATTCCAGCCGCCCAGTTCCACCGGGCCAAGCTGCGGGTGCTCAAACGCATACCAATCCACGTAGCCCTGTCCACCGAGCGTTTCGTCGCTCCATTGGAGCAACTTCAGGTCATCCTCGACGGGGTGCTCGCGGAACCAGTCGATGTACTTGAAGTCCTTGATGCCCGCCTGCGCCTGTGGACTCCATAGCTCCACCGTCCAGGCGTACACGCCGAAGTGATCGTACAGCCAGTC
>JADZBY010000546.1 GCA_020851855.1 Anaerolineae bacterium | reverse complement strand
GCCTTTGACGCGCGCCGCCAGCCTGCCCTGCTGTACCCGGAGTGAGGCGCATGGCAGGCGATAAAGCGCTATTCAATGCGGTCGATGGGCTGGTCCGCGAGCACCTGGGGAGCAGTTTCCCGGCGGCGGCGGCGGCGGTTTTTCACGAAGGCCAGCTTGTGTTGAATGCCGGGTGGGGCGTTCTGAATCCCGACTCGTCGGGGCGCGCCCGGCCCGCTACGCCCGAAACACGCTTCGATCTGGCATCCGTCACCAAGCTGTTCACAACCACCGCCTTCCTGTCGCTGGTCAGCGAGGGCAAAACAGGGCTGGATGCCCCGCTGGCCGATGTGCTGCCCGAATTTGCCACATCGGGGCCGCGCCCGGTTGATGGTGGGCAGGACCCGCACAGCAAACGTAAGCTGGACACGCCGCCCGACAAACTCGGCCTGCGCGTGGACCCGGCGCGAATCACGTTTCGCCGCCTCTTGACGCACACCTCGGGCCTTGCGCCGTGGCGGGACGTGTACAACGCCGCCGGCGGGCCGCCCACGCCGCCGGACACGCCCGACCCGACGCCGCGCCCGGTGCGCTGGGCGCGGGCGCTTGAGGCGCTGTGCCAGTACCCGTTCGTCTCTGCGCCGGATGGCATCGTGCGCTATTCCGACCTGGGCCTGATGCTGCTCGGTGAGGCCACCGCCCGGCTGCACGGTGCGCCGCTGGACGAAACGATCACGGCGCGCGTCCTGCGGCCCCTCGCGGTCGATGCGGCGTGCTTCAACCCGGTGCGCGAGGGGCGAGTCCCCCGCGAGCAGTGCGCCCCGACGGAAGACGATCCGGCGTGGCGAAAGCGGCGCATCTGGGGCGAAGTGCATGACGAGAATGCGTGCGGCGTGGGCGGTGTGGCCGGGCACGCGGGCCTGTTCGCCGATGCGCTGAGCGTGGCGCGGCTGGGCCAGGCGTGGCTGGACAGCGCAGGCGTGTTCGGGATCGACCCGGCCCTGGCGCAAGAAGCCGCCAGCGAACAGGCGGCGACGGCGGGCGAACGGCGCGGATTGGGCTGGATGCTCAAATCGGTGGAGAACTCGTCGGCGGGCGAGCGTTTCAGCGCGGACTCGTTCGGCCACACCGGCTTCACCGGCACGTCGCTGTGGATCGACCCGGCGGCGCAGCTGGTGGTCGCGGCGCTCACCAATGCAGTGTACGGCGGGCGGGAGCGTTTGGCGCTGCTCGGCTTCCGGCGCGCGCTGCATGAACGTATCTGGGACGTGGTGTGCAGGTAGAGGGAAGCGATGGCATTGTACATGGGCATTGACGGCGGCGGCAGCACCTTGCGCGTCGTCGTCGCCGACGATGAGATGGGAGAAGCGGCCCGCGTCGAGCGCGCCCAGCCGAGCAATCCGAGCGCCATCGGGCCGGATACGGCGCGTGCGCTCGTGCAGGGCGCGATGCGCGATGTCCTGGCCGGGCTGGATGCCGATCACGTGCGCGGCGTCGGGATCGGGATTGCCGGGGCCTCGGCGGAGCACTCCGCGGACTGGCTGCGTGAGACGGTGCGCGGCGTATTGCCCTCGGCGCATGTCGCGGCCAGCTCGGACCTCGAGATCGCGCTGGTTGGGGCGCACGGCGCGCGGTCCGGCGTGATCCTGGTCGCCGGGACGGGCAGCGCCGCGTTTGGCATTGGGCTGGATGGGCGCGGATTGCGCGTGGGCGGTTGGGGTTATCTGCTGGGCGACGAGGGCAGCGGGTACTGGATCGGCAGCCAGGCGTTGCGCGTCGCCTGCCAGAGCTACGACCTCGGTATGCTGTCGCCGCTGGGGCGCTTCATGCTTGATCAGCTGAATCTGCCCGACGCGCGAGCGCTGATCCGGCGCGTTTACGGCTCCGGCGCGCCCGACGTGCGCGGCATCGCGGCGCTGGCCGAGCCGCTGATAAAATGGGCAACCGGGGATATTGAGGCCGAGCGCATCGTGTACGCCGCCGCCAGCCACCTGGGCCGACTGACCGACCTGCTGATTGCGCGGCTGGACCTCATCGACCCGCCCATTGCGCTGGCGGGCGGCCTCTTGGAGCGTGACAACCTGCTCCGGCAAGCGCTGCACGGCTGGTTGGGCCGCAAAGACATCCCATTCCCGAAGCACCCGCCGGCCATCGGCGCGGCGCTTCTGGCCAAACTCTCGCTCGAAGGGACGCCCAATGACCACTGACCCGATCACCGAACCGCTCGATTCCCGCCTGACCGAGCAGCAGAACCCGGCCACCGCGCGCATCGACAGCCTGCCCACGCTGGACATGCTGCGCCTGATCAACGACGAGGACCAGAAGGTTGCGCTGGCCGTGCGCGAGACGCTGCCCGCCATTGCCGAGGCGGTGGATGGCATCGCGGCGCGGCTGGCGGCGGGCGGGCGGCTGCTGTACCTCGGCGCGGGCACGAGCGGGCGGTTGGGCGTGCTCGACGCCGTGGAATGTGCGCCGACGTTCAGCGCGCCGCCCGAACTGGTGCAGGGCCTCATCGCCGGCGGCGCGCCCGCGCTCACCCGGTCGGTCGAGGGCGCGGAAGACGATACTGCCGCCGCCCGCGCCGACCTGGAGCGGGTCAAGCTGACCGCCGCCGATGCGGTGGTGGGCATTGCGGCCAGCGGCAGCACGCCCTACGTGGCGGCGGGGCTGAAGTACGCCGCCGAGGTGGGCGCGCTCACCGTGGGCGTGACGTGCAACGCGCCCGCGCCAGTGCTCGACGCGGCGCAGATCAAGATCGCGGCGTTGGTCGGGCCGGAAGTGATCACGGGCAGCACACGCCTCAAGGCTGGGACTGCGCAGAAGTTGATCCTGAACATGCTCAGCACGGGCACGATGATCAAACTCGGCAAGGTGTACGGCAACCTGATGGTGGACGTGCAGATCACCAACCAGAAGCTCGCCGGGCGGGCGGCGCGCATCGTGCGGCAGATCGCGGGCGTGGACGAGGCGCGCGCGGTGGACTTGCTGCGTCAGGCGGGCGGCGCGGTGAAGGTCGCCGTGGTCATGGCGCGCCGGGGTGTAGACGCCGAGACGGCCCGCGCCCTGCTCCGAGCGTCGGCGGGCCGTCTGAGGGACGTGATCGGCGATTGAGAGGCCCTGGCGCAAACGATCACTCCCCGCTCATCCTGTCCTCGTGGTGGGGGTGGGAGTAGGGGGAATGAGCCTGATACCTCACCCCCGGCCCCTCTCCACGCCTGCCACCCCAGACCACCCATTGAACGCTTGCTTTCAATGGGGACCCCGGCAGGCATAGAGAGGGGAGATCGCTGGCTCTACCGCCGCGCCGTTCCCCCTCTCTACGCGGTACTCCGCGTGGAGAGGGGGCCAGGGGGTGAGGCTCCGAGTTCCTGGCAGCCTCAAAAGCGTGTGATGCACATCAAGCGAGTATCCGGGCGCGAAGGGGACTCTGAGCGACGAAGCGCAGGCCGCCGGG
>JADZBY010000545.1 GCA_020851855.1 Anaerolineae bacterium | reverse complement strand
TGCGGCGCATACATCCGGCGCGCCATCAGCTTGTGCCGCACGCTCGGTAACCGGCGCTTATTGAGCGGCGCGCTGGTCACGCTCGGCAACTGGGCGGTGGAAAGCGGGGACGTGGCGGCGGCGTGCGATCACTACCGCGAAGCGCTGCATATCGCGCGTGAGGTGGCCTATCGCCAGAACGTCATTCACACCCTGTCGTGCCTGGGTTATGGTGAGTACCGGGCGCGCGCCTACGACGAGGCGCTGATGCATCTGGCGGAAGGGCTGGCCCTTGCAGAGCAGCCCATGCAGCCGCGCTTCGTATGCAACATCCTGCGCAACATGGCCTTTGTCCGCGTCGCGCGTGGGGAAGCGGCCCAGGCGTGCGCCGTCATCTGCCGGGCATTGCGCGTCGCACAGTCGTTGAACTCGGACAGCCAAAAGGCGCGCACAATGCTCGGCGCAGTGCTGCTGGGGCTGCACATGGGCGCGCACGAACAGGCGGCGCGCTGGGCGGGCGTCATCCGCGACGATCCCGACGCCGACGCCGCACTGCTCGATCCGGCCTGTGCGGAACTGGAAGCGGCGCTCGGCGCACGCCGCTTCCAGCGCGCACTGGCTCAAGGCCGTTCGATGGGCCTGGACACCGCCGTCGATGACATTCTCGCGGCGCTCGGTGGGTGATCCGAGATAACCCTCACCCCCAACCCCTCTCCCTCATGGAGAGGGGCGAGAAGAGCCGTCTGTGCCCTGGTTTTCCCCCCTCTCGCCATGAGGGAGAGAGGGGCCGGGGGAGTGAGGGTCTATGCCCTGTTCAACCCTCACCCCCAACCCCTCTCCCTCATGGAGAGGGGCGAGAAGAGCTGTCTACGGCCCGGTCTCCCCCCTCTCGCCGTGAGGGAGAGAGGGCGATTCACAGGCTGAAGCTCAGCGCGGCGATCTCCGGCAGCGTGCTCCCGTTGCGGCGCAAGACCGGCGCTTCTGCCCCGATGTCCAGCTGGTAGGCGAGATGCAGGGCAAAGTCGCCGCCCTGCAAGGCCGCGCCGCCCGCATTCATGAACAGGGCGCGCGTCCCGTCGGCGTTCCAGGTGAAAAAGCCGCTCGCCGTCACGTCGTGATACTGACCATCTGCCCCCCTGCGCTTGACCTGCACCGCGATCCGGTCCCAATCGAGCGGCTCCGGGCTGTCGAGCAGCAGCGCGTACACGCCATCCGTGCCCCGCAGCGCCGTCAATTCCACCACGGGCGGCAGCGGGCGGTACGTTTCGCCGACGAACAGCGCGAAGATGGCCTCGAACTCGTCACTGGCCGTCTGCTGGCGTGCGGCGAGGGCGGCGTGCGCCTCGCCCAAGCGCTGCGTCATGGTCAGGGCGTCCGCGCTGGCGAGGTTCCCACGCGCATCCAGCACCGCCGCGTTGGCTGTGGCGATGGCAGCCGCCGCGCTGACGATCTGCGCCGCCGCCGCCGCGCCATCCGGACGGCCCGGCGCGTCATCGTAGACCACGCCCGCAAACGTGTCAATGTGTTCCACAAACCCGGCGTAGGCCGACGTGACGAACTGCCAGTCGTACACCGCCCCACGCGGCTCGGAGCGGGCCAGTATCTCCGCGAATCCGGTCGGCGCGGACGCGCTGCCGCCGTAATACAATCCGATCAGGCCGCCGGATAACGCGCCGTCGGTCACGGACGCGATCTGCACGCCGTCCACGCTGATGCTGAATTGCGCACCGTGGCACACAATGGACACGTCGTGCTCCGTCAGGCCAAAGTCCACCTCACACGCCACGCCCCTGCACTCCCGCAGCAGATTGCGCTCGGTGATGGTGTACGTCTTGCCCGCCAGGTCGAGCGCGCCGCTCACCAGGGCAAAGCGGATGCTGTCGTCGGCGGCGCTCCAGTACAGCCGGTAGGCGCGGAACGTATCGCCGTCAAGCTGGGCGCGCACCAACAGGCCAAGCGGCGCACCGTCCACCGGTGTGAGCGTCGCTTCCAGCCGGTAATCCGTCCATTCGGCTTGCCCGATGAACACGATGCGCTGGTTGGCATTGTCCTCGTCGGCCAGATCAAGCCAGCCTGCCGCCGCCGGATCATCCGGCCAGCCGTCCGCCTGGAACAGCACATAGCTGCCCGCCAGCTCGGCCCGGTACAGCGTCTCTGCCGCCAGCGCCGCGCCCGGCCAGTCACGCACCAGGACGTGCGCAAAGGCGGCGGTCGCGTTGGTATACAACCCGATCTGCCCGGCTGGCAGCGCGTCGGCGTCGCTCAGGTCAAAAAGTAGCTCCATACCCAGTTGCCCACGAATCCGCGCGCCGAAGCACTGCACGGCGAGAATCTGATCGGCGGACGGCGTGTAGGGCGTCGCATCCTGCCAGAGCGCGAGCACATCCCCGCCGCTGATGCGTTCCAGCGTCCGCCCGGCGGCGTTCAGGCGCAGCCGGTAATAGGTGGCTGTGTCGCCGCCCGCGTAGCGGAAGACGAGGCCGACTTCCTCGCCCGTCTCGGTCAATTCGGCTTCCACCGCGTAATCGGTCCATGCCGCATCGCCCGCCACGAGCAGCGCGCCGAGCGGCGACAGGATCGCGCCGCTCAGGCTGACCATGCCGCCGGCAATGGTCCAGGCGGTGTTCGGGTCGCCGTCGGGCGCGTTCGGGTCGGTCCAGTTGTCGAGCGCGCCGTCGAAGGTTTCTTCAAAGCGCACACCGTACGTGCTGATCAGCGTTTCGTCCGGCGCGATGCCCGCCACGGACAAGGGCACACAGTCCTGCACGCGCGTCACATACGGGATCTCCGTGATGGACAACGACGTACTGGGTAGTTCTTCCCAGACGTTGAGGAACTCGACCTCGTTCCCGTCGGCATCGACGACGGGCTGATCGTTCGCGTCGCGCAGCTGGATGATCATGTCCGCGCCGTACATCTGCTGCACATAGTTCTCGTTGAACTCCACGCCCAGCCCGTAGGCCCGGTACACGGCGGCTTGCCCGTGCGCCGGGATGCAGCGCGCCACGTAGCCGCTCAGGTCGGTCAGTTTGCCGCCGGTCGGATAGCTCTCCACGGACAGCGCCGCGCCGCTCGTGTCCGGCGCAGGCGCTTCGGCCCAGGCGGGAAGCAGCGCGGGCGGCCCGTCGGTGTGGAAGTAGGCGTAGTGCGTGTACGTGTCCTCGTCGTCGGCCACGCCGTCGCGTTTGCGCGTGGCGCGGCTGGTCACGGCAAGCCGGAAGTACGTGTTGGGCGGCAGCAGCACGTCGGCGCTGCTCCAGTGCAAGACGTTCGCCTCGATGCGCTCCAGATTGCGGATTTCCTGGTCGGCGGCGGCAGATTCGGCCTCTGTCGTGTAACAGATGGGTCCCAGCCAGGCGTCGTCAACACGCGCAGCCACCTCGACCCACGTCATCCCACTCGCCTCAAGCACAACCCTGCCTTCCGCAGGGCGGGCGATTTCCTGCAACACCTCGCTCGCCGCCCAACCGCGCACCGCGTCGAACGCACCCTTCAGGCACAGCTCCACACGCCGCACCGGCTCCGGGAACAGAATCCAGAGCGTGTAGGAGAAGTGCAGCGCCCTGCCCGCCGGGTCGGGGC